>JBEINS010000101.1:0-4206 GCA_040377985.1 Candidatus Planktophila sp.
ACCATTGTCATTTGCTGCGACCAATCCGAGTTTCATGATTGCGTCTAGAACTTCTTCGCGGTCGCCGCCCAGAACAGCTGACATGCCAGTCTTTTCCAAATTTGCAGCTTTAGCCATGGCATTTGCGCGATCATTAACAAAGCGCATTGCATCGAACTCACTGATTACTTTTGCAACTGCTGCTGCGGTAATTTCACCAACTGAATGACCAGAAATGATTGGTGCTGAAACACCAAGTAGATTTGCTGCAATTAGACCGGTCGCAACAATTAACGGTTGCGCATTTGCAGTATCTCTAATTTCATCAGCATCGGCAGTCGTGCCCAGTGCAACTAAATCTTTACCAATTACTTCAGACCAACGAGAAATCGATTCGGCGCAATCGCTAATTTCTAACCAAGGCGTCAACATGCCTGGCGTTTGAGCACCTTGACCTGGTGCGATGATTGCTAACACAAGCTAAATGTTATGCGATGTTGCAGGTACTATCGAGTAACGAGCCAGATTTGCGCTGTGTGCTCTGGCACTTTGATAGTCGATCCAGGCTGAGCAATAACCGGTTCATAGGTTGCAGTTACTTTTGCTGCATCAAAAATACATCGATAAGCAGTAGCCCAATTTTCAGCAGGTAATTTAAATTCATGCTCAATTCGATCAGAGTTAAAGTTCAGTAGCAACGCTCGTTCTGCACTCACTTCAATATAAACCGACAGCGTGCGCGTCTCTGAGTTTTGCCATTGATGATCAATCATTTCTTCGCCAGTTAAGTTAAACCATGCTAAGTCTTTACGTTGCGTGCCTAAATCAACTTCGCCGGTATAGAACTTACTTGTTACGTCAGATAGATAAGTTTTGCGAATATTAATTAGTTCGCGAAAAGCATCTTGCATATCTTTAGCTGCAGAATCTAAATCCCAAGGCTGTGCCCAAGGGTTTTCGCCTGCACTTACGCAATACCCGTTATTGCTGCCATTTTGCGTGCGATTAACTTCATCGCCCATATTGATCATCGGCACACCTGCAGAAAGTAGCAAAGTTGCTGCCATCGATTTTTTAAGTGATTGGCGAATGTGCTGAATCCCTAGATCATCTGTTTCGCCCTCAGTGCCTACGTTCCAAGACTTATTTGAAGAGTGTCCGTCACGATTGTCTTCAAGGTTTAATTCATTATGTTTCTCGTTATAGGAAACCAAATCTCGCAATGTAAATCCATCGTGGGCAGTAATAAAGTTAATAGAAGCCGTTGGGCCGCGGTGATAGAAGATGCCGCTTGAACCACTAATGGCTGAAGCAATATCGCTGACGCCTTCGCCATATCCACGTGCTAAATCACCTAACCAGAATTGCCGAACGCTGTCTCGGAAAAAATCATTCCATTCGCGCCACGGATACGAGAATTCACCTAAGCCGTATCGCGTTACATCCCAAGGCTCAGCAATCATTTTGCGATCGCGCAAGATTGGTTCAGCTGTAATCGCTGCAAATAAAGAGGAATGACGAGCGCTTTCATCTTTAAATAGCGCAGTGGCTAGATCAAAGCGGAAACCATCGACACCAATTACATCTGTCCACCAGCGCAGCGAATCAATGATGAAGCGAACTGAATGTGGTTTAGCCGCAGCCAAAGTATTTCCACAGCCAGTTAAATCTAGATATGCATTTTCTTTGTTGTGGCGATACCAATCTCGATTATCAATGCCGCGGAAACTTAGAGTTGGCCCACCAACACCAGCTTCGGCTGTGTGGTTATAAACCACATCGAGAATTACTTCGATGCCTGCGTTATGAAGTTGCGAAACCGCCCACTGCAATTCACTAACTGCATCATCGGTTGCGGCATATTGCGGATGCGGGGCGTTAAATGACATGGTGTTATAGCCCCAGTAGTTCTGCAGACCACGTTCGGCGGTCGTTGGTTCAGAAATAAACGCCTGTATAGGTAATAGTTCAAGAGCTGTAATACCTAGCCCTTGCAGATGAGCAATTGTGCTGGGGTGGCCAAGTGCTTTATATGTGCCACGTTCTTCAGCCGGGATTTCTAAATTGTTAGCAGTTAAGCCATTTACATGTGCTTCATAAATGTAGGTATGTGCCCAGCGATAATCAATACGATTTATCTGTCGTGGCTTGTGATCTGTTACCACTGAGAACGGTACTTTGCCGGCGCTGTCGCGGATATCGCGAATAGTTAGATCACCATTTCCCCAACCATCTTTACTTTGATGACCATAAATTTCTGGCACGTATTGCAGTTCACCGGAAAGTTCGTGCGCATATGGATCAAGTAAAAGTTTGGCTGGATTAAATCGTAAATTCTGTTCTGGAATCCAAGGGCCGTGAACTCGATAGCCATACTTTTGACCGGGGCGAACACCTGCCAAGTAACCATGCCAGATCGGACCATTGCGATGGCTGAGTGAATAACGCGATTCAACTAATTCGCCATTTACTTCATCGAATAAACAAAGTTCAACGGCGTCTGCGCCCGAAGTCCAGATCGCAAAGTTAGTACCTTCTTCGGTGACATTTGCCCCTAGGTATCTCGGATCTGCTGGCAACATGGGGCTATCTTGCCCGATTGCTTTGGATTAAGCAGTAATTAAGATTAAATCTCGGCGAGCCAAGTAATCGGTTTCAAGAACTTCTACCGGTGAATTACTTTTCAATACCTTTATATTGCGCCCCGCTGCCCATTTCGCTAAACCGCTCAAAAGTGGTTGGTTGATGATTTCGATTTGATCAACATCAAGTGAGATCAAAATGGTCTTGAGTGCTTTCTTATTAGCGATGATTCTGCGCCCACCAGTAAAAGGAACGCGAAGGGACGGTAGATTAATTATTTTGCCGTGCTCAGTTTCAATAGTTGCCAATTGATAGCTGGGCACGAATGCGATGAATTCATGACCTGCGCTCTTGTAGGTCGCTGCAGACCTATGAAGTTGGTCGATCTGGACGTTTGCAGTTGGGCCATAGAAATTGGTGATGTGAGCGATTCTCATGGGCAGATCATGGCTAGGGGTTTTAACGGGGCAATAGCCGTAAGGTGAATTTCGAGTGACGCTTCGATGAAGAAATGTGACCTATGCCCGCTCGCTAAATGTTGGCACTGCCCAAACCCGCCAGTAACATCGCCCTATGAAGATTGCAGTCTGCGTAAAACAGGTGCCAGATTCCTGGGCTGAGAAGAAGATGGTCAATGGTGTCCTCGACCGCGAAGGTGTCGATGCCGTTCTAAATGATCTCGATGAATATGCAGTTGAAGAAGCGCTGCGCATTGTCGAGGCTCATGGTGGAAATGAAGAAGGTGGCGCAAATAGCGTGACTATCGTTTCTATGGGACCAGAACGCGCAACTGAGGCTATTCGCAAAGCACTTTCAATGGGCGCTAACGATGCAATTCTAGTTAGCGATGCAGCTCTTGCTGGTTCTGATGCACTCGCAACTTCTAAAGTTTTAGCTGAAGTAATTAAAAAAGGTGGCTTTGATCTGGTTATTTGTGGAACTGAATCAACCGATGCTCGCATGAGTGTGGTGCCGGCAATGTTGGCGCAACGACTTGGTTGGGCGCAATTAACTTTCGCCTCATCAGTTTCAGTTGATCCAGCCGCAAATACAGTTTCGATTACCCGCACAACTGAAGCTGGCGTCGATGCGATTAATGCAAAGTTCCCAGCAGTAGTTAGCGTGGTCGAAAAGATTAACGAACCTCGCTATCCATCTTTCAAGGGCATCATGTCCGCGAAAAAGAAAACGATTGATAGTCGTGATCTTGCAACAGTTGGAGTATCAGCCGAATCTGCTTGGTCTTTAGTTGCAGATTCAGCACCCCGCCCACCTCGTGCTGCTGGCGTTAAAGTTACCGACGAAGGCAATGGCGGAAATGATTTAGTTAAATTCCTAACAGAGAAGAAATTCATATGAGCCAGATATTTATTCTTGCCGATTTTGCTGGCGATAAGTGCACTAAGACCACTGCGGAATTAGCAACTGCTGCAGCTCGCAATTCAAGCGTTACAGCGATTGTTTTAGCAGCCCCTGGTGCTGGTGCAACACTTGCTGCAACAGTTAAGCATGGACCAATTGCTAACGTATTTAAGAACGCGTGGTGGGGATTGCCGCCCAAGCGGGCGAGCATGCGGGTGGCCAATTCCACCGCGCTCAGCTCTTTCTTCTGCAGCAGCGCTGCCAATTCGGCCACGCCCAGGG
>JBEINS010000119.1:0-3478 GCA_040377985.1 Candidatus Planktophila sp.
TGATGTCAGATATCATTTTATACGTGAGAAGACTGAAGATGGATATGTTGTTGTGGTCTATGTACAAACATGTGAAAACCCTAGTGACCTGCTGTCAAAGAATGTAACTCAGAAGGTGCATGAATCGCATGCATATGATATTTGCAATGGTTCAATGGACTGTTGGAACTGGAACAGGGAGGATGTCAAGATTTAGTACTGCGTGCATATTAGTTCAGTCTAACTAATCAATCTTGAATAATATTCCAGCCAAAATCCCGTATTGAAATGCTGTGAGAATTTGAACAGCATTGATTGCCAAGAACTATCATGAAGCCGAAACAACTGAGCGAGTAGAACAGCATTTGCGCCCAGCTACCTTTGTTCCGGAAATCAAGATTGCCGCAGAGTTACTAAAGGAAATGCAACGCGATCAAATTCACTTAGCAATCGTGGTCGATGAATATGGTGGCACTGCTGGTCTAATTACGATTGAAGATATTATTGAAGAAATCGTGGGCGAGATTGCCGATGAATATGATGATGGCGATGATTCATTTGTTTGGTTAAATGATGAGAAAACTAAAGCTCGCGCAAAGGCTGCTTTGCATATTGAAGACTTGGCCGAAGAACTTGAAATTGAAATCGAAGCTCAAGACTTCGAAGACGTTGACACTATCGGTGGTCTGATGGCGCAGAAGCTTGGTCGCGTGCCAATCACTGGCAGTACCGTAGATTTGGGTGGTTGGTCAATAACTTCAGAGCGTCCAATTGGGCGCCGTCGTAGAATTAGTAGTGTTCTTATCGAAAAGTTAGTGGAGCCAGTTATAGATGCTGAATAATCCAGAAGATCTAAAGTTAGTGACTCTGGCGCAGGCAACATTAAAGCGCAGTGGTACTAAACAAGCAGCAGCTCTACGCGATAACACTGGTCGCACTTATGTCGCAGTTCCTGTTAATTCCCCTTCACTGTCGCTAGATGCAGTTGAAGCAGTATTTACGGTTGCGATGGCTTCACAAATTAGCGGTATCGAAGCCGTGGTCTTTACTGGTGAGCGAAGTGCGAAAACTGCAGTAATCACTGAGTTTGCGCCATCGGCCGCGATCTTCTTTGCTAATGAAGGGGTAGAGCCCGATAAGATTGCTTAATGCGCATCATTCGATTTAGTCCAGGCCCAGATACTGGGCTTGGTACCGACCCGCTATTCGGGTTACTAGAAGATGACAACACAATTAGCGTGATTTCGGGAGATCCGATCTATCACGGTGTCACCAAGACGGCGGCGACTACCGAGCTCAGCAAAGTGCGCTTACTTGCTCCAGTTATTCCGCGTAGCAAAGTTGTCTGCATTGGTAAGAACTACGCAGATCATGCAGCTGAAATGGGTGGCGTGGTACCTGATGAACCAATTATTTTTATCAAACCTAATACTTCGGTAATTGGCCCAAATGACACCATTGTTTGGCCAAGCACATCCAACCAAGTTGATCACGAGGCAGAACTCGCAATTGTGATTGGCCGTATTTGTAAAGATGTTCCGAAAGAGCGTGTTAACGATGTGATTTTTGGTTACACCATCGCTAACGATGTAACTGCTCGCGATCTTCAGAAAAAAGATGGTCAATGGACTCGCGCCAAAGGCTTCGATACTTTCTGCCCGCTTGGCCCTTGGATTGATACTGATTTCATTCCTGGAACTCAGCGAATCACAGCGACGGTTAACGGTGAAATTAAACAGGATGACAAATTAAGCCAGATGATCTTTGATGTTCCCACAATCGTAGAATTCGTATCTAAAGTAATGACTTTGCTTCCGGGCGATGTAATTATTACCGGAACTCCTGCTGGTATTGGTCCCATGCCAGAGAAATCAACTATCACTATCGCAATCGATGGTTTAGGCGAATTAACAAATAAGGTGAGTGCTCGTGGGTAAAGAAGTTCGCGTTCGGTTTGCACCTTCACCAACTGGAGATCTCCATGTTGGAAATATTCGCACCGCATTATTCGACTGGGCTTATGCCCGTCACACCGGCGGTACCTTTATTTTCCGTATCGAAGATACCGATACCACTCGCGTTACTGATGAATATATTCAAGCTGCCATCGATACGCTCAAGTGGCTTGGGCTGGATTGGGATGAGGGCCCAGAAGTTGGTGGCCCAAATGGCCCTTACTTACAATCACAGCGCTTAGATATTTATGCGCAGTGGGCACAGAAGTTTCTAGATCAGAAAGATGCTTATTACTGTTACTGCACACCCGTTGAATTAGAAGCTCGTCGCGAAGCACAACGTGCTGCAAATGTCGCACCAGGCTACGACGGTCAATGCCGCGACTTAACTGATGCTCAAATTACTGATTACAAAGCACAAGGCCGCGAAGCTGTAGTTCGCATGCGCATGCCTGATGGCAGCACTACTTTTACTGATGAGATTCGTGGCGATGTAACTTTCGACCACAAATTTGTCCCTGATTTTGTGCTGGTTCGTGGCGATGGTTCACCTCTTTACACCTTGGCAGTTGCCGTTGATGACATCATGATGAAAGTTAGCCATGTGTTGCGTGGTGAAGATTTACTTTCTTCAACTCCACGTCAGATTCGGGTTTATCAAGCAATGGGTGTCAGTGAAGAAGATTTCCCAGCTTTTGCGCACTTGCCATTTGTAATGGGCCAAGACAATGCCAAACTCTCAAAGCGAAACGGTGAAGTTTCAATTGCTTGGTATCGCGAGCGCGGTTTCTTGCCTGAGGCGATTTGTAATTACTTAGCGCTGCTTGGTTGGTCACCAGGAGATGATCGCGAAAATGTGACAATGAAAGAGTTAACCGAACTCTTCACCGTCGACAAAGTACATTCATCACCAGCCCGATTTGATATGAAAAAGTTAGAGGCTATCAATGGCGACAAGATCCGTGCGCTAACTCCTGATGAATTCCTTAATTGGTCCCTGCCATTTCTAACAAACGCGGCAGTAATTTCCGGAACTGATGCCGAGATTGCAGTAGTTAAAGCAGCGCTACCAATTATTCAAGAGCGCATTGTTACTTTGGCCGAAGTACCAGCAATGCTTAATTTCTTATTCGTTAAAAACTTTGTAGTCGCCGAAGATTGCATAAGCAAAGTAACTGATGAAGCGGCTAAAGCGGTATTGACTCGCAGTATCAGTGAATTAGAGAAGTTAACTACTTGGACACATGATTCAATTGAGGCAGCGCTACGTTCTTCACTCATTGAAGAGTTGGGCCTTAAGCCTCGTATCGCTTTTGGTGCTGTTCGAATTGCGACAACTGGCAGCAATATTTCACCACCACTCTTTGAATCTATGGAGCTACTTGGCCAGGAAGTTAGTTTGCAACGCATTAAATTGGCGCTTTCCCTTTAACTGTTAGCAGTTTCACTAACTGGAACCCTTTTGGGGTGAAAAAAGCCAAGTGTTATAGTTCAAGCATGACGCAGATTTCTGCAGGTGAAAAGTTTAGAAAAGCCCTTGCCCA
>JBEINS010000159.1:0-2706 GCA_040377985.1 Candidatus Planktophila sp.
CCCGTCAGTTCTTGGGGCAGATGGATAAACCAGATGTTGATTTCATCGAGGGCCTGTCACCTGCCGTTTCAATTGATCAAAAATCAACTAACCGAAACCCACCTTCGACTGTGGGCCCGATTACTGAGGTTTATGACTATTTAAGACTTTTATTCGCTCGTGCCGGCCGTCCTCATTGCCCAAAGTGTGGCGAAGAAGTAACCAGACAATCGCCGCAAGCAATTGTTGACCAAATTTTGACGATGCCAGCAACAACTAAGTTTCAAGTTCTGGCACCTGTTGTGCGTGCCCGCAAAGGTGAGTTCTTAGATCTATTCCAGGACTTAATTAGTCAAGGTTATTCCCGTGCTCGCATCGATGGCGAAGTCGTTGCGCTCTCAGATGCGCCAAAGTTAAAGAAGCAAGAGAAGCACACTATTGAAGTAGTAATCGATCGACTAACAGCAAAAGCTGAATCGAAATCACGTTTAACTGATTCTATTGAAACAGCGCTGCGTTTAGCTCAAGGAATTGTGATTCTAGATTTCGTTGATGCCAAAGGTGGCGATAAAGAACGAATTTTCAGCGAGCATTTAGCTTGTCACGATTGCAGTCTCTCGTTTGAAGAACTAGAACCAAGATCTTTCTCGTTTAACTCACCTTTTGGCGCCTGCCCAGACTGTTCGGGTATCGGCACGAAACTAGAAGTAGATATTGATTTAGTAATCCCAGATGACTCAATCAGCATCTCTGAGGGTGCTATTGCGCCTTGGTCTTCTGGTCATGTAAATGAGTACTTCATGCATTTGCTCGAGGGACTATCTGAAGAAGTGGCTTTCAAGTTTGATGTGCCCTGGAAGAAGATTTCTGAAAAAGCACGTAATGCGATTTTAAATAGCCACGAGCACAAAGTGCACGTTAAGTATAAGAATCGTTATGGCCGCACACGTAACTACTCAACTGGCTTTGAAGGCGTTATTCCGTTCTTGCAGCGTAAGCATTCTGAAACAGATAGCGAATTTAGCCGTGAGCGTTATGAGTCATATATGCGCGAAGTCCCTTGTGGCACTTGCGATGGTGCTCGTTTAAAGCCCGAAGTTTTAGCGGTAACAATTGGCGGCAAGAACATTGCCGAAATTTGCGAGCTAGCGATTAATGATTGTGCAGAGTTCCTCAAGCAGATTGAGCTAAATAAGCGCGAAGCCCAAATTGCCGAACGCGTAATGAAGGAAGTCAATGCGCGGCTAGGCTTTCTATTAGATGTCGGTTTAGATTACTTATCCCTGGCCCGCCCAGCTGCAACTCTTTCGGGCGGTGAAGCCCAGCGCATTCGCTTAGCAACTCAAATTGGCTCTGGTCTTGTGGGAGTTCTTTACGTTCTTGATGAACCATCTATTGGTTTACACCAACGCGACAATGTGCGCTTAATTGAGACTTTAACTCGCCTGCGCGATCTGGGAAATACTTTGCTCGTCGTTGAGCATGATGAGGAAACTATTCGCGCAGCTGACTGGGTGGTAGATATTGGGCCAGGTGCTGGCGAACATGGGGGACACGTAGTTGTTTCCGGTAGCTATCAGGATCTAATCGATTCACCAGATTCAGTCACAGGCGCTTATTTATCTGGCCGTAAAGCGATTGAGATTCCCACTACTCGCAGGCCGGTAGATCAAAAACGTAAGCTAACTATTAAAGGCGCTAAAGAGAATAACTTGCAGGATATCGAAGTCAGTGTGCCACTTGGGGTATTTGTCTCTGTTACCGGCGTGAGCGGTTCGGGAAAATCTACGCTAATTAATGACATTCTTTATTCAACGTTGGCCAACAAATTAAATGGTGCTCGAATCGTGCCTGGTCGTCACCGCACCATTACTGGTATTGATTTGCTAGATAAAGTTGTACACGTTGATCAATCACCGATTGGTCGTACCCCGCGTTCTAATCCAGCTACCTATACCGGCGTTTTTGACAAAGTACGTGCGCTCTTTGCCGAAACTACCGAAGCCAAGGTCCGTGGATATCAACAAGGACGATTTAGCTTTAACGTAAAGGGCGGGCGCTGCGAGAACTGCTCTGGCGATGGCACGATTACTATCGAGATGAACTTCTTGCCGGATGTTTATGTGCCATGCGAAATCTGCCATGGTGCGCGCTATAACCGCGAGACCCTTGAAGTTCATTACAAGGGTAAATCGATCTCGGAAGTATTAGATATGCCGATCGAAGTAGCTCACGCTTTCTTTGAATCTGTTCCTACAATCGCGCGATACTTAAAGACGTTGTGTGATGTTGGTTTGGGTTATGTGCGCCTTGGTCAATCTGCGCCAACACTCTCAGGTGGTGAAGCACAGCGGGTTAAATTAGCGACTGAACTACAACGTCGCTCAACTGGCCGCACTATCTATGTATTAGATGAGCCAACTACTGGCCTGCATTTTGAAGATGTAAACAAGTTATTAGGTGTTCTTAACCGACTAGTTGATACCGGCAATACCGTCGTTGTTATCGAGCACAATCTCGATGTCATTAAATCTTCGGACTGGGTTATTGATATGGGTCCTGAAGGTGGCTTTCGTGGTGGAACTCTCGTTGCGGAAGGAACACCAGAAGAAGTGGCGAAGAATAAGGCGAGTTACACGGGCACCTTCTTGGCCGCGGTATTGGCGAATAACCGAAAAGCTAAGCAGAAGAAATAACTGCAATGGCAGATCCACAGAGTTATCGGCC
>JBEINS010000020.1:0-9633 GCA_040377985.1 Candidatus Planktophila sp.
CCAGGGGGAGAAGTTCCTGGTTCTAAACGTTTACCAACTGGTGGTGAATACCAATGGCGTCGCGATGGCGAACCACACTTATTTGATCCTGAAACTGTCTTTGCGCTACAACACTCAACTCGCAATAAGCGCTTTGATATTTTCCAGCGTTACACCAATCGAGTTGATGAGCAAAGCCATCGCTTAATGACACTGCGTGGACTCTTCAAATTTGCTGATGGAGTGCGTCAACCTATTTCAATTGATGAAGTTGAACCGATTTCAGAAATCGTAAAACGCTTCTCAACTGGCGCCATGTCATATGGCTCGATTTCGCAAGAGGCGCACGAGACGCTAGCTGTTGCAATGAACCGGTTAGGTGCTAAATCAAATACTGGTGAAGGCGGCGAAGATCCTGCGCGCTATGTCAAGGAAACTAATGGTGATTCAAAGCGATCTGCAATCAAGCAGGTGGCATCTGGTCGATTCGGCGTAACGTCAGATTACTTAGTCAATGCTGATGATATTCAGATCAAGATCGCGCAAGGTGCTAAGCCAGGTGAAGGTGGTCAGTTGCCTGGAAACAAGGTTTATCCGTGGATTGCCAAGGTGCGCTATTCAACTCCTGGTGTTGGTCTGATTTCACCACCACCACATCACGATATTTATTCAATTGAAGATTTAGCTCAACTGATTCACGATCTTAAAAATGCGAATAAAGATGCTCGCGTTCATGTGAAGTTAGTAGCCGAAGTAGGCGTTGGCACAGTAGCTGCTGGCGTTTCTAAAGCGCATGCAGATGTAGTTCTTATCTCCGGTCACGATGGCGGAACTGGTGCTTCACCCCTTACATCTCTTAAGCATGCTGGTGCGCCATGGGAACTTGGCTTAGCTGAAACGCAACAGACGTTGCTGCTTAACAATTTGCGTGATCGCATTGTGGTTCAAGCTGATGGTCAGTTAAAGACTGGTCGCGATGTAGTTATCGCAGCCCTTCTCGGTGCCGAAGAATTTGGTTTTGCTACAGCACCACTAGTTGTTTCAGGTTGCATCATGATGCGCGTTTGCCATCTAGATACCTGCCCAGTTGGCGTTGCTACTCAGAATCCAGAGCTGCGCAAAAACTTTAGTGGCAAGCCAGAATTCGTTGAGACTTTCTTTGAGTACATTGCCGAAGAAGTTCGCGCGCTGTTGGCACAATTGGGTTATCGCACATTGCTGGAAGCAGTTGGCCATGTTGAGTCCCTTGATACCCGCGATGCAGTTAATCACTGGAAAGCAGCTGGTCTAGATTTAGCACCACTATTGGTGCGTCCAGATGTTGATAGCCCACTGCACAACACAACAACGCAAGATCATGGGCTAGCTGCAGCTCTTGATAACAAGTTAATCGAGCTCTCTGAACTCGCACTTACCAAGGGCGAGGCAGTAAAGATTGATCTGCCAGTTCGAAATGTTAATCGCACTGTCGGAACTATGTTGGGCGCTGAAATCACTCGTCGTTATGCTGGTGATGGCTTACCTGCCGGCACTATCGATGTCACTCTGCATGGTTCAGCCGGTCAATCACTTGGCGCCTTCATTCCAAGCGGCCTGAAGATTCGCCTATATGGCGATTCCAATGACTATGTGGCAAAGGGAATTTCAGGCGGCACAGTTGTAGTTCGCCCTGATGAAAAAGCTACTTTTAAATCTGAAGAAAATGTCATTGCGGGAAATGTTATTGGTTATGGCGCCACTTCAGGAAAAATCTATGTGCGCGGCAAGGTAGGCGAGCGCTTCTGTGTTCGTAACTCAGGTGCAATTGCAATTGTTGAAGGTATTGGTGATCACGGTTGCGAATACATGACTGGTGGCACTGTCGTAGTTCTAGGTGCAACTGGTCGTAACTTTGCAGCCGGCATGTCTGGTGGTCGCGCATTTATGCTTGATATTGATAGCGCCAATGTAAATACCGAGATGGTTGATCTAATGGCAGTTCCTGAAGATCAGAAGGAGACATTAAAAACTCTAGTCTCAGATTTCCAAGTTGAAACTGGTTCTGAAGTTGCAGCAGGACTATTAGCAAATTGGCCTGCAGCGATAACTCGTTTCACTTTAGTTATGCCACGTGATTATGCGCGCGTGTTAGCCGCAATCGAGCGGGCTACTCGCGAAGGTTTACCAGTTGATCAAGTCGTAATGGAGGTAGCAGCAAATGGCTGATCCAAAGGGATTTTTAACTACTGAGCGGGCTGTGCCTACGCGACGCCCGGTTGATGTCCGCATCAAAGACTGGAAAGAAGTTTACGAAGAGCAAGCATTTCCGGATCTGCAGAAGCAAGCTGGTCGTTGCATGGATTGCGGAATTCCGTTCTGCCATTCTGGTTGCCCGCTAGGTAATTTGATTCCAGAATGGAATGACTTAATTTGGCGCGGCGACAAGAACGAAGCAATTGATCGATTACACGCAACAAATAACTTCCCTGAATTCACCGGGCGCTTATGCCCAGCACCTTGCGAAACTGCTTGCGTTGTTGCGATTAACAAAACCGCAGTAACTATCAAGCAAATCGAGCTGCGCACGATTGAAGAAGCTTTCAAAGATGGCAACGTCGAACCGTTAATTGCTGATCGACTAACTGGCAAAACTGTCGCTGTCGTTGGTTCTGGCCCGGCTGGCTTAGCTGCTGCGCAACAACTAACTAGAGCAGGGCACACAGTTGCCGTTTATGACCGCGCGGATAAAATCGGTGGCTTGCTTCGTTACGGTATTCCAGAATTTAAGATGGAGAAATCAATTCTCGATCGTCGCTTAGACCAAATGACTAAAGAAGGAACGCGATTTCGCCCAGGTGTTAATGTGGGCGTAGAGCTCACCGGTTCACAACTACGCACTAAGTACGATGCCATTGTTCTAGCAGTCGGTGCGACTCAGTGGCGAGACCTGAACGTTCCGGGCCGCGACCTTAAAGGTGTATATCAAGCGATGGAATTTTTACCTTGGGGTAATCTGCAAGGCTTAGGCGAAATTGAAAACCCAGAAATTAACGTAGCTGGTAAGCAGGTAGTAATTCTTGGTGGCGGAGATACTGGTGCCGACTGCCTTGGTACTTCGATTCGTCAAGGCGCAGCAAATGTTACCCAGCTCGAGATTATGCCTCGTCCAACTGAAGAGCGCCCAGAGGGACAACCTTGGCCAACTTATCCAATGATTTATCGAGTATCTAGCGCACATGAAGAATTAGATAATCGCATGTTTTCAGTTAGTACCGAAGAATTCTTAGGCGATGGCAATGGAAATCTACGAGCAATTAAACTCGTTGAAACTAAATTTGAAAATGGTAAGTTCGTGCCAGTTCCAGGTACTGAACAAGAAATACCTGCCGATTTTGTCTTCTTAGCAATGGGATTTACTGGCCCAGAAAAAACTGCGCTGATCGAACAACTCGAAGTTGAACTTGATGAACGCGGAAATATCAAACGAGGATTGGATTACCAAAGCAGTCAAGATGGAATTTTCGTGGCCGGTGATGCTGGTCGTGGACAATCGCTCATTGTTTGGGCGATCGCAGAAGGTCGCAGCGCAGCGGCTGAGGTAGATAAGTATTTAACTGGCGACACGCAATTGCCAGCGCCAATACTTCCTACCGCTCGACCAATGATGGTCTAGTTACAGAACTTCAACTAGTCACTAAACAGATAGGCTATAGATATGCGCCGCGCCAAAATTGTATGCACGATGGGTCCAGCTGTTGAGTCTTCCGAGAAGGTTCATGAGCTAATTGCTGCTGGCATGAACATGGCTCGACTAAACCTCTCACATGGGGGATATGACGAACATCAAAGCCGCCTTGATTTAGTTCGCTCAGTTGCGGCCGAGACAAATCAGCCAATTGCTGTTTTGGTTGATTTACAAGGTCCCAAGATTCGTTTGGCTCGATTCGCAAACGGACCGCATGATTTAGCACGCGGGGATATTTTCACCATTACAGCTGATGAAGTTGAAGGCACTAAAGAGCGCGTTGGCACTACCTATAAAGGTCTACCTGGTGATTGCAAGCCTGGGGATCGAATTTTAATTGATGATGGAAAAGTAACTGTTGAAGTTGTTGAAGTTAAAGGCAACGATGTTGTAACTAAAGTTATTGAGCCAGGCACCGTTAGCAATAACAAAGGTATTAACTTGCCAGGTGTTGCAGTCTCTGTTCCAGCGCTATCTGAGAAAGATAAAGAAGATCTGCGTTGGGGCCTGGCAGCAGGTGCTGATTTTATTGCGCTCTCATTTGTTCGTAGCGCTGCTGACATTAAAGATGTTCACGTGATCATGGATGAAGTTGGTATCCGTCGCCCAGTAATTGCCAAGATTGAAAAACCACAAGCGGTTGAAAACCTACAAGAAATTGTTGATGCTTTTGATGGCATCATGGTTGCCCGTGGCGATCTCGGCGTCGAGTTACCAATTGAAGATGTGCCGCTAGTTCAGAAGCGTTGCATCGAACTTGCTCGCGAAGCCGCTAAACCTGTAATCGTGGCAACCCAAATGCTTGATTCCATGATTACTAATTCAACGCCAACACGCGCTGAAGCAACCGACTGTGCAAACGCGGTTCTAGATGGCGCAGATGCGCTGATGCTTTCTGGCGAGACCAGCGTTGGTGCTTTCGCGATTGAAGCCGTGAAGGTTATGTCTCGCATCATTGTAAAAACTGAAGAAGACATGATGGATCGAATTCGCCCAATGCGCACACAACCTAAAACTAAGGGTGGCGCAATTACCAAGGCCGCTGTTGAAGTAGGCAAAATTGTCGAAGCCAAATTCTTAGTTGCTTTCACCAAGAGTGGTGACTCAGCACGTCGCATGTCACGACTTCGCTCACCAATTCCAATTTTGGCGCTAACGCCAGATCCAGCAACCTTTAATCAGTTAGCTCTCTCTTGGGGAGTTGAATCAATGATTATGCCGATGGTTAGCCACACTGATGAGATGGTAAAGCAAGTAGATACCTTGCTAGTTGAAAGTGGCCGCGGGGTAGTGGGCGAGAATGTAATGATCGTGGCAGGCTCACCTCCTGGAATTCCAGGATCAACAAATGCGATGCGCGTGCACCGAATTGGCGATGCGATCTCTGGTGCTGCGCCTGCGTATCGCTAGGTAGTTTCGCAGCCAATTTTCTTACCGCTACAATTGCCCTTCCAGCCTCGGTACTCCAACGGTAGAGAGGGCAGTCTCAAACACTGCATAGTGTCGGTTCGAATCCGACTCGAGGCACATGAATTCACAGAGCGGTAGCAAGAGCTCTACTTCACCTGCCACTCGCATTTTAGTTGCAGAGGATGAAACTTTAATCCGCATGGACTTAGTTGAGATGCTTACTGAAGCGGGCTATGAAGTTATTGCTCAAGCCACAAATGGTGAAGAAGCAATTGCGCTAGCTAATGAACATAAACCTGATCTAGCGATTTTAGATGTGCAGATGCCAGTTCTCGATGGAATTTCAGCTGCCGAAAAAATCATCGCAATCGCGCCAGTTTTGATGTTGACTGCATTTAGTCAGCGAGAGCTCGTTGATCGCGCACGTGATGCTGGCGTTATGGCATATGTGGTTAAACCATTTACAATCTCTGATTTAGTTCCGGCAATTGAAATCGCAATTAGCCGACATACTCAAATGCGCTCACTTGCAGATGAAGTAGCAGATCTTCATGATCGGCTAGAGACTCGCAAAGTTATTGATCGCGCTAAAGGTATTTTGATGAAGGCGCTAAATCTGACTGAACCCGAGGCATTTTCTTGGATTCAACGAGCTGCCATGGATCGTCGAATCACCATGAAAGAGGTTGCTGAAGCGGTGATTTCACCTTCAGCCGTTCCCGATAAGTAGGCAATAAGTAAGGTGCAAGGGCCTCGCATTTAGATCTGGAATATGTGCGAGATTGATCAAAAAAGTTACATAGATGTAATTTAACAAGCGTGTAAATATCGAGATTACGCCCATTTGGGCTTGTCCAAACATCACCCCTGCGGTTACGCTCAACCCCTCCCTGTCCCGGGACACAAGAACAGGAAAGGCAATAAATGAACAAGAAGATCCAGCGTTCACTTGCCGTTGTTTCAGCAGCAGCTCTAGTTTTCGGAGTTGCAGCAGCACAGACAACAGCAAACGCAGCACCAAAGACTGTTTACATTGCATACCAGGGTCCACTATCTGGTGGCGAAGCATCAACTGGTACTGACGAGCAGAATGCAGTTAAGTATGCAATCAAGCTTTTCAATGCAAAGAACAAAGCAACTTACAACGTAAAGCTAGTTTCAGTTGACGATCAAGGCGACCCAGCAGTAGCTGGAACAGTTGCTCCAGGAATTGGCAAGAACAAGGCAATCCTTGGCGTAGTTGGACCTGCATACTCAGGCGCAACAATCGCATCACTACCTTTCTACAAGGCTGGCGGATTAGTAATGATCTCTCCATCAGCAACTCGCGTATCTCTTACAGATTCAGCTTCACCTGACTTTGGTGGTCCAGTATTCCACCGTGTAGTTGGTAAAGACGATCTACAGGGTCCAGCACTAGCTAAGTACGCAACAGCTGGTATTTCAAACGCAAAGGTTTTCATCTTTGATGACCAATCTTCATACGCTGTACCACTAGCTGGTTACGTAACAGGTGGTCTTAAGAAGGTTGCGGGAGCAACTGTTGTTGGTACTGACTCAGTACCAAATACAACAACTGACTTCGCGCCAACAATCGCAAAGATCAAGACTTCAAAGGCTGATGTAGTTATCTACACCGGTTACTACAGCCAAGCAGCTGTATTCATCAAGCAACTACGTGACTCAGGTTCAACAGCGATCTTCGCTGGTGGCGACGGAGTCTTCAACCAGGAGTTCCCAAAGCTTGCGGGCGCTTCAGCTGAAGGTTCACGTGTTACTGGTGTAGGCGGCCTAGCTGGCGTAAGCACCAAGCTTGAAGCAGATTACAAGAAGTCAATGGGCGTTTCATCAGGTGTGTATTCAGTTGAATCACTAGATGCAGCAAACATCCTTCTTCAGGGAATCGCAAAGGGCAACACAACCCGTGCGAAGATGCTTGCTTGGGTTAAGGCCTACAACGGCAAGAGCATCACTGGTAACACCATCAAGTTCTCTGCAAATGGCGACATTTCATACGGACTCTTTGCTGGTTTCACCACTAAGAATGGCGTACTTGTTAACACAGGTATCATTAAGTAATTAACAAAGCCATATAAGTAAATGGGTGCTCTATCTCTCGATAAGAGGGGTGGAGCACCCATTTCTTTGGTTTTTCGACTATCTTTGCCCAACGCGGTTTTGCGGGTAAGAGGAGATACATGTTTGAAGTACTAATTGACCAATTCTGGTCTTTGACCATCGCTGGAGTTGCCCTGGGCTTCATCTATGTTTTGGTCTCCCTTGGTTACACCATGGTTTACGGCGTGCTTCGCATGATCAACTTTGCGAACTCCGAAATCTTTATGTGGGGAACATTCGGAACGATCATTACCTCGCGAGACATCTTTGGTTACTCCCAAACATCGGCCCCTGCTACTGGTCCTAAGTTGGCACTAGTTCTAATCAGCCAACTCTTAATGTCAATGGCAGTTGCTGGTCTAACTGCAGTCTTTGTGGAATATGTTGCATACCGTCGCTTACGCGCAAAGGGCACCAACCGTTTAGCAACTTTGATTTCTGCAATCGGAATTTCAATCGTGCTTTCAGAGCTTATGCGCTTACTGACAGATTCTCGCCCCGTTGGTTCACCACGTGTACTTGAGAAAATAATTTTAGGCGAAGTATGGGGCGCAAACCTTCGCCTCGATACTATTGTGACAATTTTTGCAGCAGCAGGTATCTACTTCTTGCTAGAGCGATTCGTAAAGTTATCTCGCATGGGTAAAGCAATCCGCGCAGTTTCCATGAACGAAGATGCTGCCAAGCTAATGGGTGTGAACTTAAACCGAGTGATTACAACAACTTTCCTAGTTGGTGGCCTTGCAACAGGAGCTGCGGCATTCTTCTACATCACAGTATTTGAATACACTAAATTTAATATTGGTTTCACAATGGGTATGGCAGCATTTACTGCAGCGGTACTTGGTGGAATCGGCAACATTAGAGGCGCTTTCTACGGCGGGCTATTCCTTGGTTTGCTTGAGGTTTATGCCTCCGCCGTCCTTGGTACGCAATGGAAAGCAGTAACCGTCTTTATCGTACTTGTATTGGTTCTCCTGTTTAAGCCAAATGGTTTGTTTGGTGAAGCTGTTCAGACGACGAGGGCATAATTATGAAAATACGTAATTACTGGAATCTGCGCGACTTCGGCGCCAATCTTTGGGAGAACGCTAGCCGTCCTAAGCGAGTGGCGATTGCCCTAATTTCTATTGGATTTGTTGCTCTCTTGCCATTCATGGGTGCAAGCTTTCTAGCCACACCGATTGCTTCTTATGACGCAGTTCTGGTTTACCCAGTTGGCATGTTCGTGCTCATGTCACTTGGCTTAAACATTGTGGTGGGCAAGTCCGGCATGCTTGATCTTGGCTATGTTGCATTCTTTGCAATTGGTGCCTACACAATGGCGATTCTTGGAACGACTACTAAGTTAAATACCTGGGAAGTTATGCCGATCGGTATCGCACTCTCGATGATCGCAGGCGTCCTACTTGGAATTCCAACACTTCGTCTGCGTGGAGATTACTTAGCGATCGTGACTTTAGGATTTGGCGAGATTGTGCGCTTAGTCTTACTGAACTCATCTTGGTCAAAAGGACCTAACGGAATTGCAAATGTTCCGATGCCACCAAATATCGGTCCCTTAAAGTTTGAACTTGAAGACCAGAAGGTTTTCTTTTGGGTGGTTTTGGCAATGATTCTGTTAACAATCTGGATGATTCGCCGCCTAACAGTGCGTCGCCCTGGCCGTGCTTGGGAGGCTATTCGCCAAGACGAAGATGCTGCCGAACTTATGGGTGTGCATACGCTGAAATACAAGATTTGGTCATTTACCTTAGGCGCAGCCGTTGGTGGCGCCGCGGGCGTTCTCTATGCATCAAAGAATCTTTACATCGCACCTGAAATGTTTACCTTGAACGTTTCAATTCTGATTCTGGCTTGCGTGGTATTTGGTGGAATCGGAAATATCTGGGGCGTAGTAATTGGCGCAACCATCCTTGGCTACTTGCCTGATCGAATCCGATTTATCTCTGATGCTCGTCTTCTAGTATTCGGTTTAGTTCTAGTTATCGTGATGAACTTCCGCCCAGATGGTCTATTGCCTCGAAAGAAGCGCGAGAAAGCTATCGTGAAAAGAAAGGCGAACGCATAATGGCTAAAATTGGAAAGACCTTATTAAAGCTCGATAACGTCACCATGAAGTTCGGCGGCGTAACTGCGCTAAATGGCGTGAACCTTGAAGTTAAAGAGGGCGAGATCTTGGCGCTTATCGGCCCTAACGGCGCCGGTAAGACCACAGTCTTTAACGTGATCACTGGTGTTTACAAGCAGACAAGTGGCATTGTTGATTTCGATGGCATCTCACTTGGTAATCAAAAGCGTTATCAAGTTACCGCCCTGGGTGTTGCTCGCACATTCCAGAACATTCGCCTCTGGGGCGATATGACCGCACTTGAAAATGTCATCACTGCAACTGATGTGCA
>JBEINS010000167.1:0-2545 GCA_040377985.1 Candidatus Planktophila sp.
ACCTGCAGATCTTTTTCTTGCTCTCCAATGACTACGAGTTCAGAGCGTAGCACCAAGTTTAAAGATTTTACAGAACTTCAGTTTTTATCCCCAAGTGCTTTGTTCGATGGTTAGCAAATTCTGATCTGACCCTAGGTTGCGCACGCGTGTGGCTGTAGCTCAACGGATAGAGCTCTTTGATGACTACAAAGTTGGTTGTGGGTTCGAATCCCACCAGTCACACGCTTCGTCAGAGGCTCTGGGATTTAGTCACCTAGAGCTTCTTTCTTTTATTGATTCTCAGCGAAGAGCGGGGCGGCTATTTGAGCGCGATTTAGGACTTTAGTCTGTGTCTATTCTGTGAGTATGCGGGTTCATTGGGCATATAGGTAGACCACCTTGTTAAACTTAGGGCTTGAGCTCGTGATCACCGCTATCAAAGGCCGCTGGAGGGCTGGCAATTGCCACCATTGGCGTTCTGCGAAAAGAGGAATCGTTGTGTCTAGGTTTTTAATTGCACTCATCTTGGTACTGGGCCTAAGCCCGGGGGTGGCTCAGGCTGCGCCATCGGTGGCAAGTGTGCAACAAGAGGTCAATCGCTTACGTACCTTGGCGGCTGAAAAGTTTGAGGATGCCAACGAGGCAACTATTCGCATCAAGGCTCTGGAGCGCGAGACGGGTGCGCTGGAAAGTCGGGAAGCGGTCCTGCGCAAGGAACTCGATGCAGCCAGTGCGACCTTATCTCGCATCGCAATCTCGCAGTACACAGCCGGTGGATTTGGCCAGGGCTTTGACCTGCTCTTCTCATCTGATCCCTCCAAGTATCTTTCAGATGCAGGGGTTATGGATCTACTTGCGCGAAATTACTCAACGCAGTTACGTGAGTATGCAACGACAAAGCAGAAGGTAGAAGCATCGCAGTTAGTTGTGGCAGATAGAACATCGCAGTTGCGGGCAGAGCGCGAAAAGCTCAATAAGCAGATAGCTAACGCCAAGGCTGATTTAGCAAAAGCGGAGAAGATTCTTAAGAGTTTAAAGAAGGAAGATCGTGAACGGCTGGCTCGGGAAGAGGCTGCGCGTGAGAATCAGATATTTGATGCATCTAAGAAATACGCTGCAAGCTATGTTGGAGATAACTCGCGCGGATCGAAGGCGCTGAAGTATGCACTCATGCAAGTGGGCGATGTCTATGTGTGGGCAGCTGCCGGGCCAACTCGCTGGGATTGTTCAGGGTTAACAATGCGAGCATTCCAGCAGGCTGGTGTCTCACTTCCGCACTCATCTCGTATTCAAATTAGATATGGAAAGTCGATCTCTTCGCGCTCGCTTAAGCCGGGAGATTTAGTCTTCTTTGGTAAACCAATTAGCCATGTTGCGATGTATATGGGTGGCGGCAAAATGGTGCATGCACCTCGTCCAGGCAAGAGAGTAGAAGTAACTAACTTCACTATGTCATTTGGACGCAAACCTTTTGTGGGCGCACGTAGACTATGAAGATGAAAATTAGTTCGCTCCTAATTCTCGTACTCGTTGGTGGTTTATTTCTGCCGAGTCAGCCTGCTTTCTCAGCTACTCCTAAGCCAACGCTGGCCCAGATTGAGGCGGCGAAGAAAGCTGAGGCGGCGAAGAAGAAGATTGCAGCCGATGCTCTCAAGAAATTAGAAAGCGCTCGCGGCAATCTCAAGGCGCTAACGGGAATTGCAAATGCTGCTCGGGCAAAATATGTTGCAGCGCAACGAGAGTTAGTTGTGGCTACAACAAAATCACAGGCTGCGACGAAGGCATATGAAGAGGCGGCAGCATCCGTTGCATTTACACATCGCGAGATTGGCAAGTTAGCTATTCACGCGTATACATCAGGTGGCGGAGTCAGCGACCTAGAGGCAGTTTTAAGTGCCAGCGGACCACAAGACATGATTGATCGCCTCTCAACAATTGAAAATTTAGGTGTAAAAAATAAGACTGCGCTGACACGCTTCAAGGCAGCAGAGGCAATTGCACAAACGGCAAAGGTAGTTGCCGATAAGGCAAAGGAAGAGCAGCGTTTGGTCACCGTGCGCGTTGCTGCTGCAAAGAAGGAGGCCGATGATGCAGAAGCCGAGCAGAAGAAAGAGGTAGATAAGCTGCAGGCGGTGCAGGATAAGTTGCAGCGTGATTTAGCATCTGCCAAGAAAGTTCGCGTTACCTTAGAACAGCAGAGACAGCTTGCGATTTTGGAAGAGGCTCGCGCAAATGAGGCGACAAAAGTTCCAGGTCAATCAAAGATTTGGAAGACGGGCGGACCAACGGGCGTAAGTTCATCGCGAACAACTGAAGCGATGAGATTAAAGGCTGTTGAATTTGCAAAGCGTCAAGTGTTGGCGGGTAAGCCGTATGTGTGGGGCGATGAAGGTCCGAACACTTTCGACTGCTCAGGACTTGTTTACGCTGCCTATAAATCAGCAGGACTAGGTTGGCCAAACTGGGATCGACTTAACTCGGGGTTGTATTACACCTACACAAAACAGATTCCTCTATCGGAGATGGAGCCAGGCGACCTGCTCTTCTACTCATACAAGGGAACGAT
>JBEINS010000003.1:0-20369 GCA_040377985.1 Candidatus Planktophila sp.
TATATTTGCTTAAACTACTTAGTAGGTAGGCTGTAAATGGAACTGCCGGTGTAAACATACAGGCCGAAAGTTTTATTAAATTCCACCGAAATCGGTTGACCTAAGAATGAGTTGGTTGCAAGAACCTTTCCACTCTTATCAAATGTTTGTAGCGTTCCAGAACCCGCATTTTCATAGGCAGTATAAGTTGTTGAACTGGCACCGTTAGCAACAACTGCACTTGAGGTTGCTTTATATCTAACTGTCCAAGTTGGCTTCAAAGTTGTTCCGAACTTAGTAATCGTGGCAAGGGATGCAGTTTTACTCTTCAAGTAGCCGCCGAGCAGAAGTGAAGATGTAGCACTTGCCCAATTCCTAGTAGCCCCTTTTTCGCCACTTCTTATTGATTGTACGATCTTGGGTGTTGCGTCAACTTTTATAATAAGACCATCACGAACTCCAATAGCTTTATTTCCTAAAAATAGTTCGGTGCCGCTACCGAGCAAAAACTGGTGCCATCACTGTTTCGAATCACTTTATCTAAAGTTGTAGTTGTTTTGCCTACTCGTAGTGGTTTGCCAAATTTTCCTAATAAATCTGCCGTTACAAACATTGAGCCAGCGGACTGCCAAGCAACTATTGAAATTCCGCTTTTATTAACGTTCAATGAAGTCGGCAGGACTGGTGCAGTAAGTGGTAGCTCATATCTACCGGCGCCACTTCCCGCACTGCTTACTTTCCAGAGGGTTAAGTTATTCAAATCAGGGCGAATTGCGCCTTCATTACCGATTACTACGCCATCAGGATTCGCAGCTGTCGGTGATGGGTTAGCAGCACCGGCAATCGCGATCGGGGCGGCAGAAGCACCTGCTAACCAGATATCTCCACTGGCATCTAATGCGCCAGCTGAAATCGTGAAAGCTCTTAGGTCAGAGAAGCTGTGCATCCATTTCTGAGAGCCATCTTTGTTAAGTGCGGTTACATAACCCCCTGTTGGAGTATTTCCAAATAAATAAATAGCGGCATCGCCAACTAACATTCCAGCAATATCTTGATCCATCGGTATCGCTTTTACGATGGTTAATGGAATTACCGGGGCAGCTGCTAGCGGAGTATTCGAAACAATAAGTAAGGCGCTAAGTAGTGCCGTAAACTTTCGAAACATTTAAGCTAATTCGATCGAGCGATCACGAGCTGCCTTCATTGACTTCGCGACTAGCTCCGTTAAATCACCATCGCTAAAGGAATTTAGAGCAGCAGCGGTGGTGCCGTTAGGACTCGTTACATTTTCGCGAAGTTCAGTTGCAGTCTTGCCGCTTTCGGCCAGGAGCTTAGCTGCGCCGACCAAAGTTTGAACTGTTAGTTGAGTTGCAACCTCTGAACTCAAGCCAAGTTCCTTTGCACCGGCAACCATAGCTTCAACGAAAGCAAAGAAATATGCAGGGCCAGAGCCACTAGTTGCGGTAACAGCATCTTGCAGTTCTTCGGCCACTTCAACAACTTGACCAGACTTAGCTAGAAACCCGGTTACAAATTCACGTTGCGCTGATGTAACGCCAGTACCAAGTGAGATTGCGGCCATTCCGGCACCAACCATGGTTGCGGTATTTGGCATCACGCGAATAACCGAGTTAGGTTTTCCTAAATTATTAGCAATGAAATCAAGCTTTTTACCTGCAGCAAAACTAACTACTACTGCAGCTGGGTTAATAGCGCTTCCGACTTCGGCCAAAACCGAGGCCATATCTTGTGGTTTTACAACCAAGAGAACGACATCGGCATCTCGCACGCTATCTGCAATTTCACCAATCAAAATTCCATATCGGCCAGTTAGTTCATCCGCACGTTCTGTCCGCTTCTCGCAAACCGCAATATTGGTAGGGGTTTCACCATAAGCAATCAGGCCAGCGATTAACGCCTCGCCCATATTTCCAGCACCTATTACCGCGGTTTTCATCTCGTAATCGTACCTGTTCGCGATGTGCGCTTTTTGGTAATTACGCATAGGCTCAACCTCTATGTCCGAAGTAAAAGCAGGTTTTGCGCGCGATTGGGTCGAGTTTATTGACCCTAACGATGACGAAGAGATCTTTAAGTGTGATCTCACTTGGTTAACTTCACATTGGACCTGTATTTATGGCGATGGCTGTAAAGGTGTATTTGCAGATCGCCCAAATGATGGTTGTTGTACTGAAGGCGCAATGTATTCAGATGCCGAAGACGAAGCCCGCACCCAACGCGCTGCCGCTCTATTAACGCGCGACATGTGGCAGTACTTCGATGTTGCACAACCTAAGACCCCTGGTGGTTTGTTGCAAATTTCTGAGACTGACGAAGATAATGAACGCAAAACTCGAGTTGTTGAAGAATCTTGCGTCTTTCTAAACCGTAAGGGTCACGAAGCTCCTGGCTTCACCGGATCTTTTGGTTGCGTACTTCATCATCTTGCATTAAAAGAAAATAAGCATTTTGTTGATACTAAGCCAGATGTTTGTTGGCAATTGCCGATGCGTCGTTCTTTTGAATCACGCGAAGTTGGCGAGCGAACATATTCAATTACCGTGCTGGGCGAATATGAGCGACTTGCTTGGGGCGATGGCGGCGAAGATTTTGATTGGTACTGCACCAGTAATTCTGATGCTCATGTTGGAACCCAGCCGGTTTATCTCTCTAATCGCGCAGAGTTAATCGCGCTTATGGGGCAAGCTGCCTATGACATTCTGGCCAAACTCTGTGATGCACGCGTTGAAGGAATTAGAGCCGCACAAGCACGTTCATTGCCGCTTTTCGTTATACAACATCCAGCAACTTTGCAGGCGCAGAAAGAAAAAAGTCAGTCCTAGCATCTAGGGTTTAGTTATGGCCAAGGTAGAAAAAGACCCCTTTAAGTGCGCCGAATGTGGCTGGACTTCGCAGAAATGGGTTGGCCGCTGCGGTGAATGTCAGGCTTGGGGCAGCGTTGAAGAGATTGCTGCACCTAAAAAACTATCGCTAGTTGCAGGTCGCGTAACGCATTCAGCAACTCCAATTGGAGATGTTGATTTATCTGCCGCAAGTGCCAAACCAACTGGGGTATCTGAGCTCGATCGCGTATTAGGTGGTGGCTTAGTTCCCGGAGCTGCGATTTTATTAGCGGGCGAACCAGGTGTCGGAAAATCAACTCTTTTACTTTCAGTTGCAGCGCAAACTGCAAAAAATAATATTCCAGCGCTATACATAAGTGGTGAAGAATCAGCCTCCCAAGTTCGCTTACGCGCCGAACGTATCAACGCCATTGATCCAAAGCTGTGGCTAGCCTCCGAAACTGATTTGGGTGCTGTAATCACACATATCGATGAAGTGAAGCCGCAACTACTAATTATTGATTCAATTCAAACTATTGGGTCTAGCGCAGCCGATGGTGCTCCAGGTGGCGTAACGCAAGTGCGCGAAGTTGCTGGAGCACTAATTCGTATTTGTAAAGACCGCGATATTACTTTGCTCCTAGTTGGCCATGTAACAAAAGATGGTTCAATTGCCGGTCCGCGCATGCTCGAACATATTGTTGATGTGGTTCTGCAATTCGAAGGCGAACGTCATTCTCGGTTACGCTTAATTCGAGCCATCAAAAATAGATTTGGTGCTAGTGATGAAGTCGGATGTTTTGATTTAAGCGATACTGGCATTGAGAGTGTTCTTGATCCAACTGGTCTCTTTACTTCACGCCATGCCGAACCAGTTCCTGGTACTTGTGTGACAGTTACGCTCGAAGGTCGCCGGCCACTATTGGCCGAAATTCAAGCGCTGGTTTCGCAAGGTCGTGAAAATGATTTCGGTAATGCCCGTCGCGTTACAAGTGGTCTTGATTCAGCCCGAACTTCTATGACTTTAGCCGTTCTCGAACTTCGTGCAAATGTGCGAATCGGTGGTCGCGATGTTTACGCCGCAACTGTCGGTGGCATGAAAATGTCCGAGCCAGCAGCTGATTTAGCTCTTGCTCTAGCTGTGGCATCGGCTGCTAAAGCCCTTGCTTTACCAGCTGATTTAGTGGCAATTGGCGAAGTCGGCCTAGCTGGTGAAATCCGTAAAGTTAGTGGCGTATCGCGCCGCCTGGCCGAAGCACATCGCTTAGGTTTCAAACGCGCTCTGGTGCCAGTTGGTTCTGATGTGAAAATTGCCGGTATGGAAATTTACGAAGTTTCTCGGCTAGATCAAGCACTGCAGCGCGTAAAAATCGCAGAGTAGCTAAATGTCTTGGGCTAACTCAGCTGCACGCTGAGCAATATCGCAATCAGAAATACTAATTCGCTCACTGAAAAATGAGCGTAACGCTTTTGCCAGGAACGAACCTTCTTGGCAGACTCCCCCAGCAATCACAATTCGTGGCGCATTATCTATTTGAGTATCGAGTTGATGCACCAAAGCAATTAAGAATTGACTCGCCTCAAAAATAATTCCTTGAGCATCAGCATTTCCTGCATCTGCTAACCGACCAACAGTTGCGGCTAATTTGGCAATTTCTGATCGTTCGCTGGAATATACAAACGCTTTGATTCCATCCCAATTAGTCGCACCGATTTCTTTTAAGATCAAATCACTTAGCGAATCCGGTTCGACTACTTCGCCAGTATCAAGACCAGCTAATACCCAGCGAATTGATTCGCGACCAATCCAAAAAGCTGCACCTTCATCGCCTAATAGATAACCCCAACCGCCGGCGCGAACTGGGCCAGCTTCATCATCGATATACATCGCAATTGAACCAGTGCCGGCATAAAGCAGAATTCCTTCACCAACTTCAAAGTTTGCGTAATATGCCAACTCGATATCGTGAACAATTCTTACCTTTGCATTTGGAAAGTAGCTATGAAAAATCTGGCCGAGTGGATCTGTTGCACTATCTTCGGAAGCAGCACCAGTTATGCCAGCAAAGACGCCGCTTATTTCTGCACCGTTTACTGCCTTTGAGATCTCGGCTAATACTTCGTTGGCACGCGCTTTTGATTCAGGTCGAAAAATGTGGCCATCCATTGCCGCACATTTTCCTGAATCCACTATCTGCGAGCCATCATACAAAGCCCATTTAGTAGCGGTTGCGCCAGCATCTATTCCTAAGTAACTCATACCCCTAGCCTTTCACAGCTCCGGCAGTAAGTCCCTTAATAAATTGTTCCGAAAGAAGTAAGTACAAGATGATGAGTGGTAGCGCAGCGATCGTTAAGCCAGCGAAGAGCACGCCCCATTGAGAGGAATACTCACCAAAGAAGAGGGTTAGACCTTGCATAATCGTCTTTTTCTCTGGGCTTTGCAGAAATACCAAAGGCAAGAAGAAATCATTCCAGATCGGAATCGCTGAGTAAATTGCCACAATCGCTAAACCTGGTCGCACCAATGGGGCTAGAACTAATCGCAGTAACTGAAATTCTGAAGCGCCATCAATTCGCGCAGCGCTATCGATATCTGCAGGCAGTGATCTGAAGAAACCAGCCATGATAAAAATTGCCGCAGGTAAAGCACCGGATGCGTATACAAGAATCAAGCCAAAATGAGAATCGATTAAATTCATCCACTTCAGTTGAATAAAAAGCGGCAAGATTGCAAGTTTTGCGGGTACCAACATGCCAGTAAGTACAAAACCATAAATCAAACTATTGCCCTTGAATTGGTAGCGGCCCAGAATAAAGCCGGCACCAAGTGCGCAGATTAAAATCACGACCAGTGAACCTAAGGTAACGATCAATGAGTTCTTCAAGAAGTTTGGAAACTCGCCATCTGCCCAAACCTGTGTGAAGTTATTCCACTCTGGATCGCGAGCTAGCTCAAGTGGATTTGCGCCAAAACTACCTGTTTCGCGCAACGCCGAGTTCAATAAGAAGAAGACGGGTAGCAAAACCATTAAGGCGTTAATAACCAATACTGCTTTGAAAAATGTGCCGGTGAGCATTTTGCTGATCATTGCTCTACCTCACGTCGACGCATCAGATTTGAACCGACGCCAGCTCCGACGCCTACGATAAGGAAAATAATTACCCCGAGTGCAGAACCAACCCCAATGTCATTTGAAACAGAATCGGCACTACCAAAGGAGAGTCGATAGAACATAAGCGCCAAAGTATCGGTCGAGCCAGCCGGGCTTCCAACAGTGCCCCCAATTACATAGGGCAGATCAAACCATTCAAATGCGCCAATAAATGTAAGGATCGTAATAATGGTCATAGAAGGCGCAAGTAATGGAAATAGAATTTTGCGGAATATCTGTCCCTCTTTAGCACCATCAATTTGTGCCGCTTCAATGTAGTCATTACTAATTGCATTAAGGCCAGCTAAAAAGATAATTGCTGGGAAGCCGACCCAGCGCCATAAGTTGATAAAAACCAGTGTTGGAAGCGCTGTTGAGGTTTGGCCAAGCCAAGGTTGCGCCCAACTTTCTAAACCAATATCGGTCAGAATTTTATTGATTGGACCGAAGTAGGAATTAAGCATCACTTGCCACATATAGCCAACAATTACCAATGAGAAAATTACCGGCAAGAAAGTTACGGTGCGGAAAAAACGCTGCCCACGCTTTAATCTAAACAAGGCATAAGCAATTAACATGCCGAGTGAAGTCTGAAGAATCATTATTGCGATGAAGACAATTGAGTTGTGGGCCAGGGCTGCGAAGAATTGATCGCGCCACGGGAACTTAAATAGATTTTGGAAGTTTTCAAAGCCAGCGAATGATCCGCGTACGAAGCCTTCCCATTTAAAGAAAGAGTAACTCAAAGTTGAAATAGCAGGAATTGTGGTGAAAACCAGAATCGTTAAAAGTCCCGGTGCCAAGAAAATCCAAATGAACTTTCTTTGCTGCTGTTTCAGGGTTTTGCTTTGCATTTCCATCTTTCTAAAAAATATTAAAGAAGCTGGGTGCAGGTTTAACCCTGCACCCAGCTCTTAGTTACTTATTTATTCTTTACCAGCTTGTGGCTTGTACCAAGATGCCACAGCAGCCTGAGTGTCCTTTGCAAGGGCAGCAGCTGTTGTTCCGCCAGATACCAACTTCTGGAGACCAGGTTGGAGGATATTTGAAGAAGTTGGAGTTCCGAAGCGGAAACCAACAACGTTCAAGAACGGTGTGCTGAACTGCGCACGAGCTGAGTTGATCTTGTTTACAACAGGATCTGTGATTTTCACGCCTGGAGCTACTGGAATAATGAAGGTTTCATCAACCTGTGCTTGGCTGTATTTCTTTGATGCCAAGAAGTTCAGGAACCTCAGTGAGGCAGCCTTGTCATTAGTCTTAGCGTTAATTGCATATGAGCCATCGCCCCATGCTGTTACGAACTTAGGTGATCCAGCGCCCTTCGCTGGAGCCTGGAACCAACCAATGCTCGCAGTTGGATTAATCTGCTTGAAATAGGTGAGTTCGTAGTTACCGCCGATATAAATCGCAGCCTTACCGGTTGCGAACAATGAACGTGCGGTGTTGTAGTCAATACCTTCGTGGCCAGCTGGGAAGTACTTTGAAAGTGTCTTTACAGCTTCAAGTCCATCAACGTAAGCCTTGTTGGTGAAAGTTGTTTTTCCTGCGACTAGATCGTTGTAGAAAGTATTTCCACCATAGAAAGTAGGTGAGATTGTCGCGTGCATCTGCTCGAGACCTGGACCGTTTCCTGGGTTACCGCTTGAGTTAGCAAGTGGTTGGATTCCAGCAGCCTTTAGACGATTCAAGGTGTTAATGAATGAATCAAAAGTTGTTGGAGTCTGGCGAATACCGGCCTTTGCAAATAGTTCTGGGTTGTACCAAACACCCATTACTGAAGCTGCATAAGGAACACCGAATTGACGCTTGTCTGTATAGCCCTGTGCTGCAGCCAAAATTCCTGGTGCAAGCTTTGCAAGAGCTGGAACATCTTTAGTTGTTAGCGGCACAAAGTTGCCTGCATCTGAAAGCGCAGACATTCCACCATATGGACGTAACTGCACAATATCTGGACCTTTACCTGCAGTTAGCGCAGTTGCAAGAATCGCGTTGTACTCAGTTGCTACATATGGAGTGAACTTAACTTTGATGCTTGGATTTGTTGCTTCGAAGACAGCAATCTGCTTTTCGTAGAAAGCTTTATCTTCTGGACGCCAGCTCCAGAACGTTAATTCTGTCGCTGCATTCGCAGGTAGAGCGGCAACTGCTGGAACAACGATTGATCCAACAGCGAAAGCTGCTGCTACCAAGCCGCGGGTGCGGCGTGAAGTGAGTTTCACTTATTTTCCTCCTCTAGAGCGGGTTGGTTTTTGGTCAGGTTTCCGGGTATTGGATTCGACCATCTTTCTTCCAGAGCGGCTTCCAACGGCCGCTCTGGATTCATCCAGAGCAGCACGAGTGCCACTCCAGTTTCTTTGTGCTAAAGCAACACAAAGACAATCAACCACAGTTAACTGCGCAATTCGACTTGCAGTTGCGCCGCTTCGGAATGTGGTTTCCCGAGCTGAGGTAAACAAAACAATATCTGCAATTGCAGTAGCTGGGCTACGCAGTGCATTAGTAATCAAAATAATGGTTACGCCACGATTTTTAAATTCTTGCATCACATCGACGATATCTACTGTCGTACCGCTGTGGCTGATTGCAACGAGTGCATCGCCTGGGCCAAGTAGTGAGAGTGAGGTTAGGGCATTGTGGATATCACGCCAAGCAATTGCGTTCTTGCCCTGGCGATTTAATTTAAGTTGTAAATCCATTGCTACGAATCCACCAGATGCCACACCAAATAAGCCAATCGTCTTTGCTTTTTCCCAAGCATCGACAGTGGCTGAAAAACTTGCGACATCTAATCTTTGCGCAGTCGCTTGAATTGCAAGCGCATCGGCAGCTGCAATTTTTCTAATAATTTCAGCAGGTGAATCTTCAACAGTAATGCCGCTGTCAAGTTCAGAGATATCAATACCTACTTGACCCATGCGGCTAACTTCGCCGACTAGCGCCATGCGAAATTCTGGAAAACCTTTATAGCCGACAGTTTTACTGAAGCGAACAACTGAGGCAACCGAAGTATCACTATGTTCTGCGAGCTTTGAAATATTCATCCGTGAGACTTGAACTGGATCTTGCAATATGCAATTTGCGATAGCTAGCTCAGTTGCGTGAAATGCTGATAACGAATTACGAATATGGCCTAAGAGGTCTGAGGAGGCAGCATTAGATGGCTCAACTGCAACGACTTTCTTAGCCATCAAACTCACCACCTTCGCACTAGACATGAAAAAAACCTTCAGCAGATGGCAATGCTAGGTGAAACTCTTCGCCAAGATAAGGGTGATTTAGGGGTAATTAGATAACGATTTGAGCACAAAACTCTTGTAAAAAGGGCTGCCAAAGATCTTCAGTCGGAGTTGGCTCGCCCTGGGCATGCAGGCGATTGGTCAAGAGCAGGGCTGCACTTTGGTGTTTAGGGGCAATCCCAAGAGCGATTCCAGTGAAGCCAGTATGCCCCCACAAAATTTCCTCACCAGTACTTGTTGGGGTGCGCCAATTTCTAAAACCTAACCCTTGCATCGGGTCGCCTGTGACCGATAAAAAACTATGTGCCTGCCATTTATTAGCAATGACTGCTTCGGCAAAAATAAGTAGGTCTTCGGCGGTTGAAAACAGACCCGCATGACCAGCTACTCCACTAAGGCGGTGAAAGGAATTACCATCATTTGCTTGACCGACTAAATACTCTGCTCGCCAGTTGGGGAAAGCAGAAACTTCTAGATCTACTTGATATGGAATATTCGTAGCCACCATATTTTTCTCATACCAGTCCCCTAATGAGGTGGCCGCAATATCACCAGTTACTGGCATGAATGAGGTGTTGTGCATTCCAAGTGGGTTAAAAACTAATTCTGCGAAAACAGTTGGCAAATCTTTTCCAGTTATCACTTTAATTATTTCGCCAAGTGAAATGAAACCTAAGTCAGAATACCGTCGACCCGAATTTCTTGGGTAAGTTAGAGGAATTCTAGAAATCTGTTTAGCAACATTCTCTTGCAAATCATCAGTAAAGTAGAGTGGTCGCCATTCGGCTAATCCGCTTTGATGCGAGAGCAATTCAGCAATCGTAATATCAGACTTGTCAGTTCCTTGCCATGGCTCTAAATACTTAGAAGCTAAGTCAGTTACTTTTAATTCACCTAACTCGATTAGATGAAGTAAGGAAGCTGTGGTTCCAACAATTTTAGTTAAAGACGCCAAATCAAACTTAGTGTTAACCGTAACTGGCAATTCTTCGGCTACGCCAAAACACTGGCGTGCCCCATTTGCCGAATAAGAGCGAATACCTTTTTTAGTAGTGGCAAATAAATAGCCAGGTACTTTGCTCAAAGTTTCAGCGCTATTCATAGGTAGAGCCTGCCACTTTCATAGCGTAAATGGCTCTCTTTAGCCCACCAAGAGGCATCTAGATCGTGGACTAAATCTGGCGCGATCTCAGCAGCTAAAGTTGCTGCTGCTCCAAGACTTTGGTCACCTTCCATCATGCTCCCGACATATACGCCTATTCCGGCGGTAATAGCAGTTTTGGCCATCTCTCTAGCCAGAGTTAAGCCACCTGATTTGAGAAGTTTGAGATTAACTAGATCAACTGCATCTAATTCAATTAACTTACTTAAATCCTGCGGAGTAAAACATGATTCATCGGCCATGATGGGTAGAAATGAATTAGCTTTGATTTTAGCAAGAGCCTCTAAATCTCTAGCTGGGGTGGGTTGCTCAAGATAATCAATTGCTAACCCATTGCTAGAAATAGCGGCGAGAACTTCGATCGTATGATCAAATGTCCAAGCTTGGTTAGCATCGATTCTTAGGTGAGATCCCGCTGGAAGTAATTCTGAAATAATATTTAATTTCTCAATGAGATCAGCAACTGGCTCTAGATTTGCCTTAATCTTGAAATGAGTAAAGCCCGCTGCTACCCGATCGGTAATAAGTAGTGGTAATTTTTCAATCGTAGTTATCGGAACAGTGACATCAGTTGCTACCGAAAATCCACTTTTGACGCCAGATCCGAGAGCGCCATTTAGCGCAATATCAATCGCTGCTTTGCTGCTGCCAGTTAATTGTGAATTTCGTACTTCAACTACAGCTGCAGCAAGATTTTTACCCACAATAAGTGCTGGAGCATCTTGCTGTAACTCTTTCATGATCAATTCATGGCTATCGCCGGTGATTTTTGGCGTCTCTACAGTTTCGCCAACGTGCCAGTTTCCAAATTCATCGCATAACTCAAACTTAATCACTTGGTATTCTGAAACCCCACGAAGTGCCGTTACAAAACGTTCGCGAAGCTCTCGTGAGTAAGTGCTGACGCGAGTAGAAAGTACTTCACTCATAGTCAGAGCACCGCTAGACTTTCAAACGTGGTAATTCGCCCAGTAACTAGCCAGGATTTAGGCTCACTGGTAACAATTTTTAGAGCCTGTTGGAATATTTCATATCGAGACTTGATTAGTGAAACCGTTCGAGATGCAATGGATATAGATGCTGCCACCAAGCTACTCTCCAACGCTGCTAACCCAAACCCTGGGCGATATACCTTGATAGCCACTGAAGGGGAATACGGTTTAGGTTTTGCAAGTTTTGGAAGTGACTTAGATGATTTAACAAAGGGCCACTTGTTCTCACTATATGTATCGCCAGGGAGTGCCGGAAAAGGTGTTGGATCTAAATTGTTAAACGAAGTAATCTCTGAACTCGGCAAAATTGGCAAGCCAGAGATAACACTTTGGGTATTTAAAGAAAATCCAATTGCAATCGGGCTATATCGTAAATCTGGTTTTGTGGAAACTGGCCGCGAAAAAACTGATGAGCGCTGGCAGATTCCCCAAATTGAGATGTTGCGCAAAGCAGTTACTCAATAACTCGCAACTTGGTCGGCTGAATATTTGGTCGTTGTGGCAAAACAAATGTGCCTTTACCTGGAGTCAATGAACCAAGTATTCTTTCGCCATTTGCTCCAGTGCAGCTAGGAATCTGACCCGGTTGTCCATTAAGGGCCAGATAGCCAATCAAGGCGAACATGAGGCCTTCTTTTGCACGTGGATCAATTCCAAGTACTTGCATTGAAAGTACTTGGCAGTTTGTTAAGCGCTCTTGCAGACGTGCCATCATTACCGGATTGGCTGAACCGCCGCCGGCAATATATAACTTAGCTAACTTGAATTTTTCAACTTCAATCGCAACTGTTTCAACAGTTAATTCAAGCAAAGTCGCCATTAGATCTGCGATGTTCCATGAAGAAACCGGGCCAACATAGTCAATTAAGTAATCCAGATGGAATAACTCTTTACCGGTCGATTTTGGTGCCGGCAATTGGTAATAAGGCTCAGTTAAGAATTTTGCGAGTAATTCCTTATCAACAGTTCCGCTAGCGGCTAATTTGCCATCGGCATCGTAGGAGTATTTGCCCTCAGAATGAGCGTAAATAGCGGCATCTAGCAGGCAATTGGCCGTGCCAATGTCATATGCCAGTGGAGTCAGATTGCTACCCGCCACTGTGATATTTGAAATTCCACCTAGGTTAAGCGCTCCTTCTGGTTGAGGAGAGTGACCTAGCAATAACTGATCGACGATGCTTACAAGTGGAGCACCGTGGCCACCAGCTGCAACATCGCGAGAGCGAATATTGGATAGAACTTGCACGCCGGTTTCTTCGGCAATCCAAGTTGGCTCACCTAATTGCAGAGTGCCTTTGGCTTTGTGATCAGTGTCGATCCAATGGAAAAGAGTTTGGCCGTGACTAACAATTAGATCTGGTTCAAACTTAAACTTCTTCATCGCGCTCTGAGCCGCGGCACTAAATGCTTGGCCGATCTTGGTATCTAGAATGCAGACTCGTTCCATATCTACTTTACGAGGCGGCATTGAATCTGCGATCATCTCGTGTAATGAATCGGTGTATTTAACTGACTCAAACCCAATTACCCGCACTTCGACTAAGTCTCCACTTTGTACGAATTCACAACAGGCAACATCTATACCATCGTAAGAAGTTCCTGAAATCATTCCGATAACCTTCATATCAAACCTCCGAACAAGCTACTAGATGACCATTAGATATATCGCGAAGCGTTGGTGCAATTGATGAACAACTTGGTACCGCTAAAACACAACGAGAATGGAAAGAGCAGCCACTCGGTAGATTAACCGGATCTGGAACTTCGCCTTCCAGAGTTCGCGCCAACATCGCTGGATCACCAATAATGCTGTGATCAGGCATCGCCGCAATAAGCGCTTTGGTATATGGATGAACTGGATTTTCAATGATTTCTTCCCAGGTGCCAAATTCGACAATCTTGCCTAGATACATAACGGCGATAACATCACTGATATACCGAATCATCGCTAAGTCATGGCTAATAAAAATATAGGTCAGCCCCAGATTTTTGCGGAGATCAATCAGAAGATTCATTACCTCTGCTCGCACAGATACATCGAGAGCTGAGACTGGTTCGTCTAAAACTAGCAATTTAGGCTCAGCCGAGAGGGCGCGAGCGATACAAACACGCTGACGCTGACCACCTGAAAGTTGATGCGGATAACGATTCCGAAGATCAGGATCGAGCCCAACCATCACCAGAAGTTCAGTAACTCGATCTGTGATTTTATCTTTTGCAACTAAACCGTGAACTTCTATCGCCTCAGCAATTGAATCCTCGATTTGCTGACGGGGATTAAGGGAAGAATATGGATCTTGGAATACTAATTGCACTTGTGAGTGATGGGATTTCAAACGATCTTTAGCTTTATTATCAATTACCGCGCCGTCCCAGGTAATTGAACCAGCTGATGGTACTTCTAGGCCAACAACTGCGCGAGCCAACGTTGACTTACCGCAACCACTTTCACCAACTATGCCTAAGGTTTGACCGACTTCAACTTTAATTGACACGCCGTTTAAGGCATTGATAGTTGTGCCAGAGGCGCGGTTTAAGTAACGCTTCTCAACATTAATAATATCTAGGGACATTACTTATCTCCCATCGGATGAAAACAAGCAACTGATTTTTCTAAGGTGCCGACTAACTTAGGCGCAGATGCAGTGCATTCGGAAGTTGCCTTAAAACAACGAGGCGCGAATGCGCAAGTATTTCCAACTAGCCAAGGCTTTTGTGGAACTCCAGGAATAGAAGTTAAACGCTTACGAGATTTATCTGTGCGTGATGGCAGCGAAGATAACAAACCATGGGTATATGGATGCTGTGGATTAGTAAAGATTTCTTGCACTGTCCCAGCTTCGACGATATTGCCGGCATACATAACAATTAGCCGATCAACTAAGTTAGCGACAACGCCTAAATCGTGTGTAATCCAAAGCATCGACATGTCACGTTTGCGCCGTTGCTCAGAAACTAGCGCCAAGATCTGCTGTTGAATCGTTACATCGAGTGCTGTTGTTGGCTCATCTGCGATCAGCAACTTTGGCGAGAGTAGCAAAGCCATTGCAATCATTACGCGTTGGCGCATACCGCCAGAAAACTCATGCGGATAGCTCTCCATAGCTCGTTCTACTTGTGGAATGCCCACTTCACGCAGGGCAGCTTCAACGCGAGCGATTGAACCATTATCCAATTTTTCATGTGACTCAATTACTTCTAACAGTTGGCGACCCAACTTCATCACCGGATTAAGAGCAGTCATCGGATCTTGATAAACCATTGAGATATCTGAACCGCGTAAATTACGCATAGTCTCTGAATCAGCTTTTGTTAAGTCAGTGCCATTAAAAACTATTGAGCCACCAGCAACAGCTACTCCGCGAGGCAATAAACCTAGAACAGAAAGCGCAGTAAGAGTTTTTCCAGAACCACTCTCACCCACGACGCCAACAGCTTCCCCTGGCATAATTTCAAAGGAAACACTGTTAACCAAGCTCCGAGGATCTTGCACTGTCGAGATACCAAGTCCGCTTACTGATAGAAGTGGTTTACTCATGAGCTTCTCCGTGCTGGATCAAGTGCATCACGTAAGCCATCGCCCACTAAATTAAGTCCAACTACCACGATGGTAATAAATGCAGATGGGAAGAAAAGTGCCCACCAAGCAAAAGCCGCAATAGATTGTGCTTCAGAAACCATTAGTCCAAGTGATGCATTTGGTGGTTGGGTACCGAGCCCTAAGAAACTCAAACCTGATTCAGTCAAAATTGCCCAAGAAAGAGAGAGCGCAACCTGTACCACAATTGGAGCTGTCACATTGGGCAAGATATGTTTGCGCAGAATTCGAAGTGAAGAGAAGCCCAATATTCGAGTGACTTTTACGTAATCCATCTCTTTTACTGTTAAGACGGGCCCGCGTGCAACACGAATAAAAATCGGCGTGTAAACAACAGCAATCGCAAGTGAGGTTTGATACCAAGAATTTCCTAGCGTGCTAACAATCGCTAAAGCAAGAAGAATGGCTGGGAAAGCGAAGATTACATCGCTCAAACGCACGATCAGCTGATCAAACCAACGTCCCAAATAGCCACTCAGAATTCCTAGTGTGACGCCGATAGTTGCGGCAATCGAAACTGCTGAAACTGAAACAGTAAGTGATCTACGCATGCCATCAAGAGAACGCGAAAATATGTCGCGTCCAAACTCATCAGTTCCAAACCAAAAGGTTGTGCTTGGGCCTTGCATTGCAAATTCTACATTTTGCTCGAGTGGATCATGTGGCAGCCAGCCAAAAACGGCACAAATTGAAACAATTACCATAAAGAGCAATAAAAGCGCTCCGACAATTCCACTGGTGCTTTGCATGTAATAGTACAAACCACCTTTAGGTTTTAACGGATCGCGTTTCATTTTTTGATCCTAGGATCAACTTTGCGATAAATTAAATCGGTAATCACATTTATAGCTATGAATAAGATGGCAAATACCATGACGCTACTTTGCACGGTTGCATATTCGCGTCTAGTGATCGCATATAGAACCTGTCGGCCCATTCCTGGCAATGAGAAAATATTTTCTACAATTACAGCGCCACCCAGTAAATAACCAAATTGAATACCGGTCATAGTTACAATCGGAATCAAAGAGTTTCGCAAAATGTGACGAGTTTGTACCTTGCGTGAATTAACACCTTTACCAATAGCGGTACGAACAAAATCTTTATCGACTGTTTCAAGTAAGGCAGATCTAGTTGTACGCATGACTGGGGCAGCTACTGCAATACCAAGGACTAGTCCCGGGAACATCATTTGTTGCAAATTCATCCATGGATCTTCCCAGAGGCGCACAAATTCATAACCGTTCGGGAAATAATGAAATTTATTCGCCATAATAGTTACGATCGTTGTGCTTAAAACGAAACCAGGAACAGCTAACGCCATTAAGCCAAATAGTTGGCCAGCAAAATCGCGGATACTGCCTGGCTTGCGGGCGCTAAATGTTCCTACTGCAATACCCATAACTACGCCCAGAATGGTGCCAATTAAGGCCAATTCGATCGTTACCGGTAAGGCCTTAGCGGTAAGCGAAGCGATTGAAATTCCAGTTGAATAGGAATAACCCATATTGCCGGTCAAGAAACTCTGCATCCAAGATAAATACTGCATTGGCAAAGACTTATCAATGCCGTAATAAATTTTTAGTTGAGCTATCTGCTCTGGCGTCAATACGCCAGTTTCAATTCCAAAAGCACCAACAATCGAGTCACCGGGAATAACACGAAGAACTAGAAAAACAAATATTGAAATACCAAAAAGCGTACTTAAAATACTTCCGATACGTAAAACTGGGGTCGAGAGCAGGATTCGGGAAATTCTCTCACCGAAAGACAATTAGTGCTCCTTATTTATTATTTGAAACTTTAAGAAAAGGAGGCGGGTAATTTCTACCCGCCCCCTCTCTACTTAATCTACTTAACTTACTTTAGATCAACTACGCGAAGCTCAATCAAGGATCCTGTAGCTAGCGGAATAAAGCCAGTTACATTCTTAGCTGCTGCACGATACTCATAAGGTGCAAACAACCAAATCCAGACTGCATTGTTCTCGAGTTCTTGTGAGATCTGCTTGTAGACAACCTTGCGCTCTGCAGCACGTCCAGTTGCCTTACCCTTTAGGAATAAAGCATCCATCGTTGCTGATGAATATCCAGCTACCTTGTTTAGATTTCCGGTTGATGGGAAATAACGGGTGTACATGGTGTCTGGATCAATACGTCCACCATTGTTTGCAACTGCTGCTGCAAAGTCACCGGCCAACCAACGTGATACGTAAGTTGCGTTATCAAGGATATCGAGCTCTAGGTTAATTCCAGCTTTTGCAAGTTGGGCCTTGAGGTTCTGCGCTGTGCCAGATGCTGTTGCATACTGAGTAGGAGAAACGATTGCCTTAAATGTTAATCCATCTGCATAGCCTGCATCCGCTAAATACTTCTTAGTTTTTGCGAGATCTACGTTTGGACATGGGCGATCATTTGGGTCTGATGCATAAGCAGGGCTTGTGATCGGACCAACTACCTTAGCTTCACCAGAAGCTGCAGTCTTAACTACTTCAGCACGGTTGATTGCGCACTGAATCGCTAAACGAACATCTAGCTTATTCAGTGGTGCAACTCGAGCATTTAATTGCAGAGTTACATAACCCAAACCAGGTGTGCGATAAAGATTTAGATTCTTGCCAACTTGAAGGGCAACAGTCGGGCTAGTCAAAACTGAGAACTGAATTGTTCCGGCATTCAAAGCGGCCAAAATTGAAGCCTCTGTTGGAATAATGCGGAAGGTCACAGTGTCTAGCTTTACTGGAGCTTTCCAGTAGCTAGCATTCTTTTCTAGCTTAACTGATTGACCTGGTTCCCATGAAACAAACTTGAATGGACCAGTTCCGTTTACAGTCTTGCCAATTTTGTTAGCTGCAATGTCATCACTTGAAAGCATTGACATGTTCACGCCATCAAGAGCTGCCAAAATTGGAGCATTCGGAACGCTTAACTTAATCAAAACAGATAAGCCTGAACCGGTTACAGAAGTAATCGTGGCAATATTTGCACGAGCTGCTGCAGTTGTCTTGGTATCGAGAACTCGGTTAATTGACGCTTTCACATCTTCGGCATCAAATGCTGAACCGTCGTGGAACTTTACATTCTTGCGAAGTTTTAAGCGAAGTTCAGTTGAATCTGCGTTAAAGCCCCATGATGCTGCTAGGCCTGAACGAATATCAAGTTTTGGTCCAACTTCAACCAATGATCCATAAGTAAGACCTAGCATGCGAACTGTTGAAAAACTTGTCGCAGTGTGTGGATCTAACTTATCGATATCAAGAGTCACACCAATTGCTAAATCTTTTGATGCTGCTTGAGCTGGTGCAACGAATGCAACTCCAGCAACCATCGCGGTGCTGATGCTAAATATTGCGAGCTTCTTACTTAACTTCACCTTTTCTCCTTCCAAGGATGAACCCGAGTTGGTTCATGTGGTGAAAAAAACCTTCAGGGATTTCCCCGACCCGTGAAAATTATCGGTATAAAGAGGCTAGGTCAAGCGTAACTGGGTAACAGTTTGGCTACGTTTTTCTCTTCTGAGCGTTGAAACCTAGCCCTCAGTGAGCGCCTGGCGAATTCGATTCTGGGAAGCAGATAAACGCTCTTTGGCAGAATTCGCATCGGTGTGTAACAAAAGCATCAATATCGCGACTTTCACTTCATGTCCTGAGTCAGTCAGCGCGGCGGCTGAATCGGCCCTGGTAGCACCTGTGGCTTTTTCAATTATTCGAATTGCGCGATCTTGCAATTTTTCATTGCTGATCTGTAGATCAACCATCAAATTTCCAAATGTCTTACCTAGTCGAACCATGGTTACGGTTGAAATCATGTTAAGAACCAACTTCTGCGCAGTTCCAGATTTTAATCGAGTAGATCCAGCTAATAACTCTGGGCCAGAGTCAACATCGAGGGCATGAGCACTTCGTTTGCCAGCTTCAGAATTTGGATTACAGGTGATTGCAATTGTTAGCGCACCAACAGAATTTGCGTAATCAAGTGCGCCAAGCACATAAGGTGTGCGACCGCTGGCCGCAATTCCAACTACACAATCGGTTGCTTTTAGATTGATAGATTTTAAATCCGCAATACCAAGTTCAGGGCGATCTTCAGCACCTTCAGCTGGTAACCGCAAAGCTGAATCGCCACCGGCAATAAAAGCAACTACTTGATCGGTACTAACTGAAAAAGTCGGACCACATTCAGCAGCATCAAGCACTCCAAGGCGACCTGAAGTTCCGGCACCTAAATAAACTAACCGACCGCCTTGCAGCATGCGATCAACAACTGCATCAATTGCTTTTTCAATACGAGGCAAAATTGCATTTACTGCTTTAGGAACTTCGGTATCGCTTTCATTCATTGCTTGCAAAAGTTCAGAAATAGACATGACATCAAGCAATTGGAACTTCGCGTCGACTTGTTCAGTGCGCAAAAGCCCTAGCTCTGGTTCATTTGAATCAATTGTCATGATCGCCTCTCTAGTGCGCTAAGAATAGGCAGAGGAAAGGCCATTAAACAACTACTGTTTCACTAGATTCTTGACCTGACTACTTCAAAGCCATAAGTTTGCTAAGTGATCATCTCTGCAGCCACCGTGCTTATCGATCAAGAACTGCAGAAAGAGGTATGGCTAGAGATCGAAGATGGCGTAATTCGCTCAATCAACAGCGGAACAACGCCTGAATATGATCTTCGCTACGAAGGAATTTTGATCCCAGGCTTTGTAGATATTCATTGTCATGGCGGCGGCGGCAAATATTTTGGCGGTCTGACAGATTCGCAAATTGAGCAAGTAATTTCTACCCATCGCGCTGGCGGAACCGTGGCTGGATTAGCCAGTTTGGTTACCGAGCCAATTGAAAATCTAATTTCACAGATCAAGCGGTTGGTTCCATTTGCACAGCGTGGGGAAATTGCCGGCATTCATTTAGAAGGCCCGTATCTTTCACATGCCCGCTGCGGCGCTCATGATCCAAATCTTTTGCGCACACCGACGCTTGCTGAAGTTCAAACTTTACTTGATGCTGGTAAAGGTTTTATCAAGATGATCACCATCGCACCTGAACTCGATGGCGCGCTAGAAGTAATTGAGTATTTAGCAAAATCTGGTGTGATCGCAGCAATCGGCCATTCACAATCAGATGCTGCAACGGCACAAGCCGCAATTGATCGCGGAGCAAGTGTTGTTACGCATTTCAACAATGCCATGCCAAAAGTTATTGATGGCCCAGGCACTATGTCGAGCGCGGTAATTAGTGAGTTGCGCGTAAGTCTGGAACTGATTCTAGATGGCGAGCATGTGGCGACTCAAATAGTGCGGGATGTTTTTGAAGCTGCGCCAAATCGGATTGTGATGGTTACCGATGCTATGTCTGCAGCTGGTTCAACTGATGGCACATATAAAATCGCAAATCTAGAAGTAA
>JBEINS010000156.1:0-2778 GCA_040377985.1 Candidatus Planktophila sp.
GCGAAGTCATCTTCAACCGAAAAACTTTCCAGCCCCGATCATGCGATCAAGGCTCATATCCGGTATTAGCCCCGGTTTCCCGGAGTTATCCCAGAGTTGAAGGCAGATTCTTCACGTGTTCCTCACCCGTTCGCCGCTAATCCTTCACCGAAGTGATCTCATCGCTCGACTTGCATGTGTTAAGCACGCCGCCAGCGTTCGTCCTGAGCCAGGATCAAACTCTCCATAGAAAGTTTTTCTGGCTTACGAGACAAACAAACTGTCGTTTATTTTGTCTTTACCAAAGGAAATCAACGAGTATCGCAAAACCCTGAATTAACAGTGTTTTACGCATACTTCATTGAAGTATTTATTTAGAGAATGGCCCAGTCAAAATTAAATGACGAGTAATACCATTCTCTGGCATTGACTTATGGCACGCTGTTGAGTTCTCAAGGTACGGATGCGCACTGCGTTTCGGCTTATGACCGATTTTCAGGGCAGACTGCCAAATCTAGTCCATTCACGCGGGCACGGTCAAACCGGCCTAAATGAGGGCTAGATCTGGAAGATGCTGTACGGCCTAATTCGTCCGTTCCACAGCAAGGAGCGTAACTATAGGCGCTAGGGGTGAGGGGGTCAAATCGACTGATCCCCACAGCCAGTGGCATTGGTCATAGTCGAAATAGGGCAAAAAATGCAATATTTATGCGTAAAAAGTGAAGGAAACGCTGGCAGGGATGGCTTTTAGATCAATTCAACTGCAGCTAAATCACGTTTACCTTTACGCAAAACTGCATATTTACCGCATAAAAAGTCACTTTTTTCGGGAGCAAAGTCTTCTCCAGATATCTTTAAATTGTTTAAATACGCGCCGCCTTCTTTAACGATCCGTCGTGCTGCCGATTTCGACTCAACAACCCCAGTAGCGGCTATGAGATCAACCCATGTTGGAATCGGTTCACCTTTCTTTACCGTTGTACGCGGTAGTTCTGCGAGTGCAGATGCCAAAGTTGCCTCATCAAGTTCCGTTAACTCACCTTGCCCGAATAAAGCGCGAGCGGCTGCTTCTACGCGGTTGCAAATATCTTCAGAATGTACGAGTGAAGTTAATTCGCGAGCCAGCGCGCGATGTGCTTCACGTGCTCCTGGATTTTCGTTATGCGACTTTTCAAGAGCCTCAATCTCGACCTTTGACTTAAATGAGAAAACCTTTAAGAAATTGATTACATCTTTATCATCGGTATTTAACCAGTACTGGAAAAATGCGTAAGGAGATGTCATCTCAGGATCTAGCCAAATCGCTCCCCCGGCAGTTTTACCAAATTTACTTCCATCTGCTTTCGCGAGCAATGGAATTGTCAGAGCATGTCCACTTCCACTTTCAACACGACGGATTAAATCTAGTCCAGCAACAATGTTTCCCCATTGATCTGAACCACCCAGTTGTAGCGTGCAATTAAAGCGACGGTATAGCTCTAAGAAATCTAAAGATTGCAGTACTTGATATGAGAATTCTGTGTAGGAAATTCCCCCGCTTTCAAGTCGCGATGAAACAGAATCTTTTGCCAACATTTGATTAACGCTGAAGTGCTTACCAATATCGCGCATAAACTCGATCGCTGAAAGCGGTGCGGTCCAATCTAAATTATTAGCCACAATTGCGGGGTTGCCGCTGGCGTTAAAATCAAGGTATTTAGAAACTTGAGTGCGAATGCGTTCTACCCAGGCCGCGACAACATCAGTTGTATTTAGTGAGCGTTCTTCGCTTTTTCCGCTGGGATCACCAATTAAACCGGTAGCTCCCCCAACAAGTGCGATTGGATTGTGGCCGGCTAACTGAAAACGACGCAGCACCAGTAAAACAACGAGATTGCCCACGTGAAGGCTTGGCGCTGTCGGATCAAATCCAATGTATAAAGTCGTAGGCTTAGAAAGCGCTGAAATTAGCGCTGCTTCATCGGTTGATTGCGAAAATAGACCGCGCCATTTCAGGTCATCAATCAGCACTTTAGATTGCGGCGCATTCGAACTCATTGGCTCATCATCTCGGAAAAGTTGTTGATCTGGGTGGATATTTTAATCTTAAAGGCCTTCGTTTCGGCCTCAGCATCTTTGAGTTGAACGGCTAACGCCGATCCCCCAGTAGCGCCGATTGTCTTTCGCGATGCGATTGCGCCAGTCACAGTTAACGAAGTTCGGACTTCAGAAGTTAGGGACGGATGAACGCCAAGAAAATCAGAGTCACTGAGTTCATGAAGTTGCAGACCTTTTGATTCACACAATGCGACACATTTGCCGGCCGCTTCGTGCGCTTGTGCAAAGGTGATACCCGCACGAACTAGGAAATCCGCGACTTCGGTTGCTAAAGAAAATCCCTGAGGAGCAGCGGTCGCCATTTTCTCGCGATCAAAAGTTGTTGTAGCAACCATTCCGGTGACTGCAGGAAGAACTAAACGCAATGTATCGATGGAATCAAAGAGTGGCTCTTTATCTTCTTGCAGGTCACGGTTGTAAGCAAAAGGCAAGCCCTTCAACATTGCAAGAACGCCAGTGAGATTTCCAATTAAGCGCCCTGCTTTTCCGCGAGCAAGTTCTGCTACGTCGGGGTTTTTCTTCTGCGGCATGATTGATGAACCAGTTGAATAAGCGTCGGCAACTTTCGCCCAACCAAATTCAGAAGTCGCCCAAATGCACCACTCTTCCCCGATACGTGAAAGATGTACGCCAACCATCGAAATAATAAAGAGAGATTCGGCCACAAAATCGCGATCTGAAACTGCATCAATACTATTCGCA
>JBEINS010000098.1:0-4269 GCA_040377985.1 Candidatus Planktophila sp.
CGCCCATCAACTTGGCAGATACACCGTTAGCTGATGGGTGCTGGAATACTGGAAGCGTTACCGCATCCTTGATTAGCTCCTGGTCAACTTGTAGGTACTTAGCTGTTATTTGAGCAGCTGTTAGTGGGGTTGCACCGAGCTCCTTGTAGAGCTTATCGATGGTTGCATTTGAGTAACCCTGAAGGTTGGTTTGGGTCTCATAAGTTCCAACGTTTCCGGACTGTAGAATCGCGTTCTTTACCCAAGCAAAGAATGCTACGTCGTACTTTGGATCTTCAAGGTATGAAGACCAACCAGATGTTGGAGTTACATTGACATCAAAGCCTGCCTTTGCCCATTCTGCTTTAGCAAGTTGTGACTGTGAGACACGACGTGCGTTGCTTGGCTGACCGAAGAGAAGTCTGATCTTTACTGATCCGCTTCCAGCAGCAGCGTCTGGGTAGTGCTTCTTCACCAATGCAAGAGCAGCAGCGGTACGTGATGCTTGTGTACCTTCTGTGTACTTAGAGCTGCCATTCTTGGCAACAAGCTCCTTGTAGTTTGGCTCTGCATTAAAGGACATCAATGAGTTCATCAACTGTGATGTTGGGTTGATTGGCTTAATGATCTTCTCAATGATCTCCTCACGTGGGTATGAAAGTAGGAAGGCTGTACGTAGATCTTTAGCCTTCTGTGACATTCCCGCAAATGGACCGTCGTATGGAGCTTGAGTTCCATAAGCAGAACCGACACGAATGTCTAGGTGCTCATAAACTGCTTGATCTCCACCAATGATCTTAACTGCTGGTGCCATTGCCTTAAGTTGCGCAACTGCATCCGCTGTTGGCTGACCGGCGTAGACATCAACTTCACCGTTCTTAAGAGCTTGTGAAGCTGCGGTTCCGTCGCCGATAACCTTAAATACTACGGTGTTGATCGCTTTTACCTTAGGACCTGAGTTGTACTTAGGGTTGCGAACCAATGTAACCGCGCCATTAGGCACAGCAGACTTGATCATGTATGGACCATTACCAACAAGAAGAAGTGGATTCGTTGATGAATCGATCTTGTTGATGTTGTAATCCTTTGACCAAACTGCACCAATCTTCTTCAGTGCGGCTGTGTCATATGACTGGAAAGCCTTGTAGAAACGCTCTTTTGCGGCCATGTTCTCAGCAGCAGTTCCGAGCTTTGTCTTTCCTTCTAGCGCCATTAGCACAAGAGTGTGAACTGCTGAAGGACCAGGTGAAAGTAGACGCCAATCTGGCACCTTTGCGCTGTATTCAATAGTTACTGACATCTTGTCTGCTGACAAGATTGGTAGACCGACTACGAATTGCTCGTAAAGTCCGCCGTAACCAAGTGAATTAAATGCTGGTGTTACATCTGCATCGGCAGGATCACCAAGACCGGCGATTGCTGAGTATGCATCAGAACCAGTGACGTGTGATAGAAGTAGATCGATACCGTTGATAGGTGTTCCATCTGACCAAACACGGCCCTTATTTACTGTGTACTGAACCTTGTAAGGCTTCTGGCTTACAACCTTGTAGGTACCAAAAGCTGTGTTATCAACTAGCGATGCCTTGTTGTTGTAATAAGTGAAACCCATACCTGAAAGGTAAGCAACATCTGTATTAAATGTTAGGTTCATATTTGAAACGCTTGGATTGATACCAGTCAAAGCGTTACTTTGTACGATTGAAACAGTGGTCTTTGGGGCTGCATTAGCTGGGCTAAGCAAACCAACAGCAAGACCTGCCGTTGCGGCGACAGCAATTGCTGTGGTCGCGAGACGGTTTAACTTCATTTTTCCTCCTAGAGGGTTAAGTAAGATGGATGTGAAGAGTCGACATACGTCACAGCCATCTTTGGGTGGGGAAAGTCTGCCTTACGAAGCCAAATATGGCAATCCTTTTGGGTCGCGATTAGGGCACAAATAAGCGTGAAATATCTACTGGCCAGGGTGATTTATGAGCCAGAAACTGATGTCCGAGCCGTTTGAATCTTCGCTTCGGTAAGCACCCGAATCGCATATATAAATAGGACAAAGCCTAAGGCCGAAGCGGTGAAATAGACCGATCTAAATGCCATCTCACGGCCTAGGCCAGATTGCAGAACGCTGACCAGGGTGCCGCCGAGCAACGTGCCAATCGGAATGGTGCCCCAGGCAAAGAATCGATAAACGCTATTTACACGGCCGAGTAAGTGCGAAGGGATCAAGCTTTGGCGCAGTGAAACGGTAACGACGTTCCACAAGACTGCGGTGAAAGTTTCAATCGCAACAAAAATCCAAACCAGATACCAAAGTGAGGAGAAGCCAATTAGCAGAGCCATTAATGGCATGGTGAAAAGAGCTAGAGCCAACGAGCGACCTCTGCCAATTTTTTCGGAAACCTTTGGGCCGAGCAATCCGCCGAAAATTCCTCCGACTGCCGCTGCAGTACCAAGAATCGCAAAGATGAAAACGGTTGTCTCCAGAACTTCTTGCGCAAAGAGAATAAACAATGCGCCAGATAAAGCAGCGATTCCGTTAAGCAGCCCCAAAATAATTGCCATCGGTCTTAACAATTCGTGGCGCCACAACCAACTAAATCCTTCTTTAATCTCGGCCCGAAAATTAATTGGCCCGCTCTTGTGTTCAGGTTTAAAACTCTTGACTGTCGGTTTCATCATGGCGACCAGTGCTGCTGCAATAAAGAAGGTGGCCGCGTCAACAAAGAAAGGAAGAAAGATCGCAACGGAAATAATCAGGCTTCCGAGAGGTGGTCCAATAAAGGAATTAGTCAAAGACTCTGCCGACCACATACGACCGTTTGCTTTTTCCAGATGTTTATCTTCAACAACAGCTGGCATCATGGTTTGGGCGGTGTTATCACGGAGTACTTCTGCCAAACCAAAGAGAAATGCCGTAATCAAAATGACGAAGTAGAGGGTGTAGTTAGTCTCGAGATCAGTGATCGACGCTAACTCATCTAGCGAAGGAAGCGATTCGCGTTCTAAATAAACAAAGGCACCGACTACCAAAGTCAGTATGCCGTTGAAGACATTCATGGTCACAATGATGCGTTTACGATTAAAGCGATCTGTCAGCACACCGGCAAAGAGGGTGAAAACTAGCCATGGCAGACGTGAAACCACCACAGATAAGGCGATTAGAAAAGGCGATCGGGTTACTGCCGATGCCAGCCAAGGGTAGGCAACTGCAGCGATTCCGTCGCCCAGATTTGAAATACCAGTAGCGCTCCAGAGCTTCCAGTAAGAGGCACCTAACTTGCTTTTAGTTTTAGCACTTTTAATCGTGATCTCCTTGGCAGTTTTTGAGCTGTGCGATTACTAAATCTTATAGTGGTAATCGAGAGTATTGGGTGAACAGTTCGCGCGATAGAAAGGTATATTTCACACACAGTGTGATCGATGCGAGCGCATGAACCTATGGAAAGAGAGAAGCCGATGAGCACAAATCCATTTCTTTTGAAATCGACTTTGGCATATGAACTGCCGCCATTCGCGCTAATTACCGAAGATCATTATTTAGAGGCTTTTTATCAAGGTACGAAGGAACAGTTGGCAGAGATCGAAGAAATTCTGGCCAACGCTGAAGTTACCTTTGAAAACACCATCGAAGCGCTAGAGCGAAGTGGTGCGACCTTAAATCGTGTTCTATACGTTTTTTATAACAAGTCATCGAGTGATACCAATGATCGAATCGATACTATCGAGGCAGAGATTGCGCCCAAATTGGCTGCCCACTCTGATGCAATTCGACTTAACCCAGAGCTCTTTGCGCGCATCAAGAGTCTGCGAGATAACGCCAGCGATTTAAACGAAGAGCAAGCTTGGTTAGTTGAACGATACTTTCGAGATTTTGCTCATGCGGGTGCTGAATTAAGCGAAGCAAGTCGCGATCGGGTAAAGCAGATAAACGAAGAACTCTCATCGCTACAAACTCAATTTGGCAAGAAGTTACTTGCCGATACCAATGATCTAGCTGTTGCCGTTGAGAACGTAAGTGATCTCGATGGATTGACGGAAAATCAGATTGCGGCATGCAAAGCTGCGGCAGAGTCGCGAGGCTTGAAAGATCAATGGTTGATCACGGCTATGAATTTTACTGGGCACCCACTTTTAAGTTCTTTGAAGAACCGTGCGCTTCGAGAGAAAGTCATGATGAACTCACTGTGTAAAGGTGATCGCAAAAACGAGAATGACACGAAAGAAGTTCTGCTTAACACCGTCAAGCTAAGAGCTGAGAGAGCAAAACTGTTTGGCCTAAAAACACATGCCGAG
>JBEINS010000178.1:0-2219 GCA_040377985.1 Candidatus Planktophila sp.
ACTGGGCGACCACCAGGTAATAAATTACCAATGGCACCTGCTGATAGTGCACCGCGCTCACCTGCGCGACGAGGAATCCAAGCCAATTTAGCGCCAGTGCGATCAGCTAGCGCTGCTATAGCGCTTAATAAACCAGCACTTTCAGCTGCGCGCTCGCCTACCAAAATAACTGATTTAGCAGTTAGCTCTTGAGTAGCAACTGCCGCTGCCTCTTGGCCCGGCTGCACACAAACGAAATTAGCACTTAGCTTTTCAACGGCAATTGATTCTTTGCTGCCGATTGAGGTTACCCTAAGCGCGCGCTTCTTGAATTGCTTGTTGATACGCAAGAAAACAATTGGTGATTCTTCTTCAGGTTCAAACCCAACTAGCAGAACATGATCAGCCTTATCAATATCGCGATAAGTAGTTGTGTTGTTAACTACGCGAGCTGCTAAGAATTCGCGTTCTTCATCTGATGAAATTCGGGAACGGAAATCAATATCGTTAGTGCCCAGTGCTACGCGAGCAAACTTGCTGTAACCATAAGCATCTTCATAAGTTGTGCGGCCACCAACTAGAACTGCGGCGCCACGACTCAAACCAGCAGCGGCTGCCGAAATTGCTTCTGGCCAGGAGGCTGTAACTAGTTCGCCATTTTCATTTCGAACTTGTGGCACAGTTAAACGATCTGTCGCGGTTACATATTTAAATGCCCAGCGACCCTTATCGCAGTTCCACTCTTCATTAACTTCAGCATCGTCACCGGCTAAACGACGAAGCGTCTTGCCGCGACGAACATCGGTACGAAGATCGCAACCTGATGCGCAATGCTCGCAAGCAGATGGCGTTGAAACTAAATCAAATGGACGAGCACGGAAACGGTATGAAGTTCCGGTGAGTGCGCCTACTGGGCAGATTTGAACTGTGTTTCCAGAGAAATAAGATTTAAATGGATCTTCTTCATAAATTCCAACTTGTTGTAGAGCGCCACGTTCATTCAAAGTAATAAATGGATCGCTAGCAATTTGATCAGAGAAACGAGTACAGCGAGCACAAAGCACACAACGTTCGCGATCGAGCAGAACAGAGGATGAAATCGCAACTGGCTTCTCAAATGTGCGCTTTACGCCATCTAGGCGCATCTCTGGATTTCCGTTGCTCATTGCTTGGTTCTGCAATGGACACTCGCCACCCTTGTCGCAAACTGGGCAATCAAGCGGGTGGTTAGCTAGCAATAGCTCCATCACACCTTTTTGCGCTTTGTCGGCAACTGGTGAAGTTAATTGGGTTTTAACAATCATGCCTGGTTCAACTGGAATTGTGCATGATGCTTGTGGCTTTGGAAATGCGCGGCCATTAATTTCGATATCAACTAAACATTGACGACATGCGCCAACTGGATCAAGTAATGGGTGATCGCAGAAACGTGGAATCTGAATTCCTAATTTTTCAGCGGCACGAATTACTAAAGTTCCTTTTGGAACAGTTACTTCAAAGCCATCAATTACTAACGTGATTTGCTCAACGATTACATCGGTATCTGGAGTCACTATGCATCAGCCCCTTCAAATAGCGTGCTGGCAATTGGATCAAATGGGCAAGCGCCATTTGTTACGTGTGCGATGTATTCGTCACGGAAATATTTAATTGAAGAAGTAATCGGGCTGGTTGCGCCATCGCCAAGTGCGCAGAAAGAACGCCCCATGATGTTGTCGCAAAGATCTAACAACTTTGCAAGATCTGCCTCTGAACCTTTACCGTCTTCTAGATCGCGCAGAATCTGTACTAACCACCAAGTGCCTTCGCGACAAGGGGTGCACTTTCCGCAAGACTCATGCTTATAGAACTCAGTCCAACGAAGTACCGCGCGAACTACGCAAGTAGTTTCATCAAAAATCTGTAACGCTTTAGTGCCCAGCATTGAACCCGCACCAGCTACACCTTCGTAATCAAGTGGCACATCTAAGTGCTCATCAGTAAATAGTGGCGTTGATGATCCACCCGGAGTCCAGAACTTTAATTTGTGTCCTTTGCGCATTCCGCCCGATAGTTCAAGGATTTCGCGCAGCGTGATTCCAAGTGGTGCTTCAAATTGTCCTGGATTTACGACGTGGCCAGAGAGCGAATAAAGCGTGGTTCCTTTGCTCTTTTCGGTGCCCACTTGTAGAAGTTGAAACTCTTAAAACACAAACGGGGTATGGTGTTGAGGTTATTTATAAAATAACAAAGCAATGAAG
>JBEINS010000168.1:0-2530 GCA_040377985.1 Candidatus Planktophila sp.
AACAACGCTAATGGTTGCTAGATCTACTGAATCAACTAGGACCGTAACATCATGACGGGTAATTGAAGTAGCACGCTGTTGCTCGCTCTTAACGGTCAGTGCTTTCTGTTCTGCGGTGTATTGACGATTTAATCTAAGGAATGACACGACCATAATTGGTGAAACCACCAAAACTATCCAGGCGCCTTGGGTGAACTTAACAACCGAGAAAATAAGCACGATTACTAGTGAGACCGAACCAGCCAAGCCATTAATAACAAATTTAACTTTCCAGCCATTACCCCTGTGAGTGTGAGCGTGCTTAGCCATTCCGAAGCCAGCCAACATGAATCCGGTGAATACACCCAGTGCGTAAAAAGCCACTAAATGCTCGACCGAGCCAGCCGTAATGATCACCAAGAAGATTCCGCCGCCGGCAAGGAAGAGAATTCCGTTAGAAAACGCTAATCGGTGCCCACGTTTACTTAGTTGACGAGGCAAATAACCATCAGAGGCCACGAAGTTACAAAGCAATGGGAACGCGCTATATGTGGTGTTGGCGCCCGCGAAAAGAATAAGCATCGTCGCCAACTGAACCAAAATGAACATACCTTGCCCGAATGTTCCGGTTCCAACAGCAGCTTTTGCGATCTGAGAAATTACTGTCGGAGTACCTGACTCATATGGCATCGCATGAATTTGATGTGCGAACCATGAAACTCCGAGTACCAAGGTTCCGAGGATTGCGCTCATAATTACCAAAGTACGTTTTGCATTATCGGCCTCAGGTGCTTTAAATAACGCAACACCATCGGAGATTGCTTCCAGCCCAGTCAATGAAGAGCCGCCATTTGCAAATGCACGGAGCAGAATAAATATTGCGGCCCCTGTTAGCAGGCTACTTGGTTGACCAAGTTCAACAGCGCCCGGCAGATCAGTTTCTAACATTGGCAAAGTGCCTGTGAAATATCGGTATAGGCCGCAAGTAAATACGATCAACATGGCGCCAATAAATAAATAAGTTGGCAGCGCAAAAGCTTTGCCTGCTTCTTTAACTCCCCTTAAATTTCCAAAAGTCAGCAATACAATGATTGCGAAAATCATATGCATTTTCCAAGGCTCTAATTCGGGAAATGTCGAAATGATTGCAGCCACACCGGCAGCACTTTGAATAGCTAAAGTTACGATGTAATCAAGCATTAGTGCGACTGCTGCAACTTGGGCAACTACTGGGCCAAAGTTGTCACGCGAGACTATGTATGCGCCACCTGTTTTGGTATAGACGTGAATTACATTTCGGTAAGAAAGAGTGATCAAAATCAAAATTGCGATAACGATGCCAGTCATTGGCATCAAAATTGTGAATGCTGCTAAACCAAAGGCTGGTAGCAACGCGATCAAAATCTGTTCAGAACCATAAGCTGAGGATGAAATACAGTCCGAAGATAAAATGCCTAGCGCGTAACGCTTCTTCAAACGCTGATGGTCGAGTGAGTGACGGTTTAGTGCGCCACCCAAGAACCACTTCTTGATCTTGTAGGTAAGCGGGTCGCGCAGATGCGCATGATCCTGAAGCGCAACCGGGGCTGGGGCTCCATCAGTCCAAGACTTAGGCACTTTTACTCCTTGTTAGAGGCTCTATCTTAGATTGTTATGCTCTCCTTATGCGCACACAACTCTACATAAATGGCCAGTGGGTGCCGGGTGCAAGCACGGTTGCCGTGACCGACCCCAGCGATGGTTCAGTAATTGCCCAAGTTGCGATCGCCGATGATGCGCAATGCGAGGCTGCAATTGCAGCGGCCGATGCCGTAGCTGTTGAGTGGGCTGCGACTGCGCCACGATTCCGTTCTGAAATTCTGCGCAAAGCATTTGAAATCATGACCGCTGAAATTGAAGAGATTGCAACTTTGATCTCTCGCGAAAATGGAAAAGCAATGCCTGACGCTCGCGGTGAAGCAACTTACGCTGCCGAATTTTTCCGTTGGTTTGCCGAAGAAACAGTTCGCACGCCAGGTGATTTCAGAATGTCACCAAGTGGCGACAAGCGAATCTTGGTCACACATCAACCAATTGGTTTATCAATTTTAATTACCCCGTGGAATTTTCCAGCTGGTATGGCAACTCGCAAGATTGGACCGGCAATTGCAGCTGGTTGCACCATGATTTTAAAGCCAGCAACTGAAACTCCATTAACTGCGATGCACATCGTTGATATTTTAGAACGCGCTGGATTGCCGAAGGGTGTTTTGAATTTAGTTATCCCAGAAAAAACCGGGCCAGCAATTTCTAAAATGCTGCACGACCCACGAGTTAAGAATTTATCTTTCACTGGTTCAACTGAAGTTGGTCGCGTTCTACTTAAGGAAGCTGCCGACCGAGTAATTCGTTGTTCAATGGAACTTGGCGGAAACGCCCAAGTTATCGTGCACGATGACGCCGACCTGGCAGTCACAATTCCGCAACTTTTATTAGCCAAGATGCGCAATGGTGGCGCTGCATGTACTTCAGCAAATCGTATTTATGTGCAGCGACCAATCGCTGAAAAATT
>JBEINS010000104.1:0-4059 GCA_040377985.1 Candidatus Planktophila sp.
GATCTGCTTTTTAAACAATTATCAATGAATGCGTTAAGTGCTGATTCAAAACCGATTGCTTGGCCAAGCACGGCTTCACGATTACTACTATTTGGATCAACTGCACCATCTAATACAAATCGACCAACGCTTTCCGGAAATAATTCGGCATATAAAGTTCCGAGGTATGTGCCATAAGACTTTCCTAAGAAGTTCAACTTTTCATCGCCCAGGACGGCACGTAAAACTTCTAAATCGCGTGCACTATTTAGAGTGCTGTATTCAGTTAGATGTTTGGTATTTTCAGCACATTTTGCATAATAATCTCGCGCATCACTTATAAATAGCGCAAACTCAGCTTGATCATCTGGTTTCGGGTCCGCTGCAAAACTAGCATCGGTTTCAGCATCACTTAGGCATTTAATCGCAGCGCTCTCGCCAACTCCACGTGGATCAAAACCGACGATATCAAAACGTTCCAGAATCTCGGGGCTAACTATGTTCTCAGCGTTATAGGCGTAATCAACCCCTGATGCGCCTGGCCCACCTGGGTTTACGACCAACGAGCCGATTCGGCGATCCTGATCAAGGGCTTGAAAACGTAATAAAGAGAGTGAAAAAGCACCTAGAGATAAATCTGCATAATCAATCGGGACTAACATGTATGAACATTGGTAATTTCCGTAGCAATCTCGCCATTTAAGTTGTTGAGTTTCATATTGGGAAAGCGTGGAAAGCGGTTCGGGTTCAGTTGCCGCGCAACTGGTTAAAAGTAAGAGAGAAGCAAGTAATACTGCAACTTTTTTTAAAATCATGCTTGAGCTAATTGGCACATTAGCGCCTCTAGCGTGAGCAGAGGAGCTGCGTTATGACTTAAATTCGTGCGAGCCGACATGATCGCATCTATTTTTAAAACTGTTTTAGCGGCCGGAATTCTTTCCGCCATCTTAGAAATATCCGAAGCAAATTCTTGATTAATCAACGCACCTTGGGTTCCGGATTGAACAAACATTACATCACGATACAAAGTTGCGATATCTACCAAAGCGCCATCAATAGAATCTCTAATCATTCGAGTTGTCCTAGATTTCTGTTCTTTCTCTAAATCTTTAATTGCTTTTGAACCACCGGTGGCCATTCCGCGCCCAGTTGCTCCTTTACCCCAAGCCTCAGCTAATTCAGTACTTTCTTTTTCATCACGAGCACTAGCTGCAACTTCAGCTTCTTCGGTAGCTAAATTCAAAAGAGTTTCTGCAGCTTTAAATGCAGAAGCCACATCGTTAATTTGCATTGGTAACTTAATTATTGTGTTTCGGCGATTACGAATAGTTTCATCACTTGCTAAATATCTAGCGCGACCAATATGTCCTTGCGAAGCACGGGCAGCATAATCTGCCATTGCAGGTGAAACACCTTCGCGATTAATTAAAACATCTGCCACATCTTTGGCGCTAGGAGTTACTAACTGCAGATGGCGGCATCTTGATCTAATTGTTGGCAACACATCATGCAAAGTTGGTGCGCATAACAACCAAACTGTCCGATTTCCAGGCTCTTCTATAGCTTTAAGCAGCGCATTAGCTGCTGATTCAGTCAGGCGATCAGCATCTTCCATGACAACCACTCGCCATCCACCCATAGCTGGCGCCCATGCCACGCGAGTTAGTAGTTCACGAATCTCTTCGATCTTGATTGATAAACCTTCAGTGCGGATAATTTCCACATCAGCATGCGTACCAGCTTTAGCCGCACGGCAATTAACGCAAGTGCCGCAACCATCGCTGCTGCAAATCAGGGCAGATGCGAAAGCAACTGCAGCCGATGATCGGCCACTTCCGGGTGGGCCAGTAAACAACCAAGCATGCGTCATCTCTTGGGATTCTTCACTGCTGCGAGCAGCAGCCACGGCACCTTCGAGGATTTTTATCAAATGGGCTTGACCAACTAATTGATCGTAAACCGACATCGCTATTTCTTCTTTACTGTTTTGCGGGCAGTATTTCGAGCCGTTGTGGCAGCGCGACGAATTGGTTTCATCAGACGGTTTCCTTGCGCATCGCGAATATTGCGTCGCAGTCCAGGAATTTCGCCAACCCGAGTAATGATTTCGTTATGAATTTCTTCAATGGTTTGGCGGCCATCGACAACTAAATATCGCTCTGGATCAAGAAGAGTTAATTGCAAATACTCTTGACGAATTCTTTCATGGAAATCAATTGGTTCGATTTCCAATCGATCCTTACTCTTTAGCCGGCTTAGCCCAATTTCAGCTGGCTGATCAATCAAAATAGTTAAAGTCGGGAACAGTGACTCAGTTGCCCAACGCGAAATCCGGGCAACTTCACCTGAAACCAAGATGCGACCGGCCCCTTGATAAGCAATAGATGAATCAAAGTAGCGATCGGTAATTACAACTTCGCCGCGATCAAGTGCGGGGCGAATCTTTGAAAAGACATGGTGAGCACGATCTGCAGCATATAAAAGAGCTTCAGCACGTGGTGAAATATCACCAGTTGAATGATCGAGCAATATTCGGCGCAGATCTTTGCCCATTTCGGTACCGCCAGGCTCGCGACTAAGAAGTACTTCTTCGCCTTCTTCTTCTAGCCACTTCTTGAGTAATTTACTTTGAGTTGATTTGCCGCTGCCTTCGCCACCTTCAAAGGCGATGAATACACCTTTGGTTTGAGCTCCAGTAATAGAGCCAAGTTCGCCCTTAATTGCATTTGAAATATCACTCCAGATGGAAACATTTGGGCGGTCTTTCATCTGATGGTAGGAAACTGCGCCAATTAAAATTGCAAATAAACCAGCGATTAACAAAGTTATTGCAGCACCGTTATAAGCAACTTCGGTATTGCGAACCTTAATTCGGTATTCACCGATGTAGGCCGCAATAATTGGGGAAATTGCTAGAACTGCAACCAGTGTTACTCGAATAATTGATTGCATGAACGCAAATGTGCGGCCACGAACATCATCGTGGACTTCAAGACCAAGCATCGTGAAGCCAGTTACCCAGGAGACGCCAGAGAAAGCACCCAAAATAATTACGATAAAGACAGCTAGCGTGAAGTTTGGAATTGCGGCAAGTAGAACCAAGAATGACCCTGCGACAGTTAAAGAAGCACCAAATAGTCGGCGGCGAGAGAATTGCGCAAATATTTTTGGACCAAACGCGATTCCGATCGCAAGGCCAGTAAACACCGAACCAAAGAGCACGCCATAGCCAGCATCACCGCCACCTAAGTCACCTACGAAAGTGCGTGCTAATCCAATAACAGCACCCGCTGCAATGAAAGCACCGATCATTCCAACAATAAGACCACGAATTATCTTTGAGCTACTAACAACTTTATAACCTTCAATTAAAGATTTGCCAACACTGGAGTCAGCTTGCTTGCCTGACTGGTGGCGTTTTGGAATCTCTCGCAAATTAAAAATTGTCCATGCGCTAAATGCAAAACTTAGCGCGTTTATATAAAGTGCGATATCAATTGAAGTGCCTTTAAAGCTTGGGAATGCTGCAGAGATAGCACCACTCAAAAGTGCCAATATTGCAAAGAGTCCAGCTGCAATTGGCGCGGTGCCGTAAGCGGCAAAGAGTGAGACTTGGTTAGCACTTTCGAGTTTCTCTTTTGGAACTAAATTCGGAACACTGGCATCTTTAGCCGGTGACCAGAAAAGAGATACGCATTCCACCAAAATAGTTGCGGTATAGAGCCAGAAATAATTATTAACAATTGGAATTGAAATATAGAGTGCAAAGCGAATTACATCTGCAACCACCATAAGCATTCGCCGATCAAGTCGGTCAGCAATAACTCCAGCAATTGGTCCTAAGAAAACTGCTGGTAATAAGCGGGCAATGAAGACGCCAGCAATTGCAAAGTTGGCTGTTGCATAATTTCCGCCTGATAATTGTTGAGCCAGCGCGGTAGTGGCAAGTAATCCGAGCCAATCTCCAAGTGAACCGAATGCCATCGCTTGCCATAGTCGGCGAAAAGCCGGGATTGCTAAAACACTTCGAGTCTCATCTGGTGCCGGTGCTGCCGGTCTTGGAAGAGTGTTGCTCACGGC
>JBEINS010000071.1:0-5606 GCA_040377985.1 Candidatus Planktophila sp.
AGTTCAGGCGCAATACCGCTCTTTAATCTCGGCATTTTCTTTAGCAGCATATTAATTTTAAATTGGGCACCTGAAAGACTTTCCGGCTTAGGTTTGTTGCGCAACTTAGCTAGTACTTGTGGCGCGGCATTAGAGAGTAAATGACTGGCCACAAACTCATCACCATTTTCTATGGTCGCAGTGACTGAATCTGAGTTGCTAGCAATCGCAGTGACTTTGCTATTTGTTCGGATCTCAACGCCTGCGGCGCGAGCAACGCGTTCAAGTTCTTTAACTAGTGCTCCCATGCCGCCTTTAGGAACTTTCCATTCACCAGTGCCGTTCCCAATCAGGTGATATAAAAAACAAATATTAGCTAGCAGATCATCGGCTGATACATGAGTTCCGATTAAGGCATCGGTTAGGACAACGCCTTTTACCAGATCACTTTTAAAGCGAGCGTTAATGATTTCACCGATTGGCGCTTCAATTAAATACTCCCAAATTTCGGGCAAATCTATTGCCGCCTTGAGTTCGCTTCGACTTTTCAAAGGTTGCAACATGTAAGGCGCAATACGTTCGGCAAACTTTGCGACTTCACCATAGAACAGCTGCCAAGCTGCTGCATCTGCCTCACCATCTGGAATCGAGGCGAAGGAATCTGCAGTGGTTTGATCCCATTGGCGCGAGATATAAAGCCCGGTGCCATCTAAATCAGGGGTATATGACGAAACTGTGCGAGGCACGGTTACAAAATTAAGTCCTAAGTCGCTAACTATTTGATCAGGCAATAACGCCACTAAATAGGAATAGCGCGACAAGTGCGCATCAAATTCTGGGAAAGCTCTGACGCTGGCTGTGGCGCCACCGATTTCTTCATTTGCTTCAAGAATTACCACTGATTTGCCGGCTTTAGCTAAATATGTTGCCGCTACTAAACCGTTGTGGCCACCGCCAATGACCACAACATCTTTAGTAACCGTGGTCATGCCTATTCCTCAAGTCGTTTCGTGGAATTACGTACCACCAGGGTAGTTGGTAGAACCAATGACGGCACTTCGGCGTTGGGCTTACGTAGACGTTCCATAATTGACCAAGCAGCCATCTCGCCCATTAACTGCACTGGTTGTTCGATCGTAGTTAAATCAGAGTATTCCGCCATCTCATGGCCATCAAAACCAATTATCGAAATATCATCAGGAACACTTAAACCGTGACGTCTAGCTGCTTGCATGGCACCGAATGCCATTTCATCAGACTCGCAGAAAATAGCAGTTGGTCGATTTGGTCTGGCCAATAGATCATCCATTGCGCGTGAGGCGGTATTCATGGTGAAGTCACCATGTACTTCACGTGAAGGTATCCATTCCAATCCGTTCTCAGCTAATACTTGCAAGAAGCCGCGACGACGATCTTGTGGAACCGAGAAATTAAATGGGTCATCGGGGCGACCGGACATTAAACCAATTTGTTTATGACCTTGATTAACTAAGTGTTGGGTTGCAGTTCGAGCTCCGGCCACATCATCAATTTTGATACTTGCACAATCTTTATGTGCCATACCAACAAGTGCGATCGGAATTCCCAAACTCAGCATTGAAGCGAATTCTTCTTCAGTTGGCGGCAAGCTAATAACGATTAACGCATCAACGCGACCTTTAAGCAACTGATGCTGGAATAAACGCTCACGCCCTTTCATCTGGCTGAAGTTATAAAGCAAGAGATCTAGGCCAGCTTCGCGTAGCGCTTGTTCAGCGCCATTAATTACTTGAGCGAAATACCAACGTGAAATATATGGCGCAACTACGCCAACGCTGTTGGTGCGGCCAGGTCGAATCCGATCGCCATCACCGGTTAAGGAGTAATTTAATTTTGCAGCAGCGGCTTCAATTTTGGCCCTTGTTTGCGGATTTACATGTTCTAGGCCTCGAAGTGCGCGCGAAACGGTGGCAGTTGAAACGCCTGCCTCTGCTGCGACTTCCTTGATTCCAGCCATGTATTCCTCATGCTTTCTGCAAGAGACTGTAAATTCCTGCAATAATTGTAAAAAGTATGCCTTTAGCGACAAAAAAGCAATAGATTTTTCGTAATTAGGGTTACCTTAGAGTTATGAGCAATCAAATTCAGACTTTAATCCAGGTAGAACTCGAAGATCGCAATCGCCTAACTGCTTTCTTTCGATTAATCATCGTTTTGCCGGTGGGAATCTACTCCAGCGCCTTTGCTATTAGTTCTTTTTCAACTGACACCTGGGGTTATGGCTTGGGTGGCTTAATTGTTCTGCCTACTTTCTTGGCCCTGGTATTTCGCGGCATTTACCCAAGCTATGTGCTCACATTTAATCATGCCTTGATTTCACTTGAAACTCGCGTTAACGCATATGTTCTGTTGCTTACCGATGACTATCCATCGATTGAAGAAAATGACATAGTTAAAATCACTTTGCCTGAAGTTGGCAACGGTTCGCAACTTAGCCGAGTTAAGCCACTCTTTAAGTGGTTCTTAGCTATCCCACTTTATGTAATGGCAATAATCTACATCATTTATGGACTTTTCTTAACTCTCTTTGCTTGGTTCTCAATTTTGTTCAGCGGCAAGTATCCAGTTTGGTGCGCCGATGCGATGGTGGGAATTTTAGCTTTCTACAATCGAGTTTATGGTTACGCCTTCATCTTGGTAACTGACGAATACCCAAGTTTCTCCCTCTAATTTATGGCGGTCCACTCTGCGCAAAAGATGCGACTTATCGTTGCCGAAGTTGCTGAGATGGATCGCAAGTTTGCGCCCCTAATAGCTCGTCGCCCACTTTGCACAATAGGTCGAAGTGCTCCAACAGAGTCCCATTTTAAATCCTTGGTTAGCTCTGTTATTTCGCAGCAACTAGCCGTAAAGGCTGCAGAGACAATTCATGGGCGATTGGTTGATCTTTGTAAGGGAACGATTAGCGCTAAAAAAATAATCAAACTCGATGATGTTGCACTTCGAGAAATAGGGGTATCTGGCGCAAAAGCTCGCACAATAAAGGGCCTAGCTGGGGCGGTTGTTGATAAATCAATTCCCATAGATACCATCGATGAAATCCATGATGATCAAGAGATTTATGACAAGTTAACTTCACTATGGGGCATTGGGCGCTGGACAGTTGAGATGTTTATGATGTTTCAACTGGGGCGCTTAAATGTTTGGCCAACCGGGGATTTAGCGGTGCGCCGGGGTTGGGACATAATCCATAAAAATAAAGAAGAAACTCTGGCTAAAGCTTTAGATGTAAAGGGAGAGAAGTTACATCCATACCGAAGTGTTGTTGCCTGGTATTGCTATCAAGCAGTTCATGAAAGTCGCGGGCTGGACTACTAAATATCCTCAAGGATTAATGAGACGGAATTGATGCACCAGCGCTGATCAGTTGGCACGTCATAGCCTTCGCCTTCAAAAACATGGCCTAAATGTGAGCCGCAGGCAGCACAGCGCACTTCGGTGCGAACTCGTGGGGCTAGCGAGCGATCTTCAATGAGTTCAACTGCATCATCGGCAGATGGTGCATAGAAAGACGGCCAACCGCAGCCGGAATGAAATTTAGTTTCGCTGCGGAATAGTTCGGCGGCGCAAGCTTTACATTTATAGACACCAACTTTGTCAGTATCGGTGTATTCGCCTGTAAATGGTCGCTCAGTTGCAGCATTACGCAAAACATCATAAGAAAGTGAATCGAGCTTTGCTTTTAGTTCTGCTTCATTAACTTTTACCGGATAATTACTCTCGCTCATTAGAGAACTACTCCCACTGGAAATGCAACGCCAGTACTGGAATGACAGTCATAGCCATTTGGATTCTTCTGCAAGTACTTCTGGTGGTATTCCTCAGCCATGAAATACTCAACGCCATCGGCGATAAGAATTTCAGAGACAATTGGGTCGAGTCCAGCTTTAGTTAAAACTTCTTGGTAGAGATCACGAGACTTGATGGCCTGAGTCAATTGTTCTGGTGTGGTTGCATAAATAGAACTGCGGTACTGAGTTCCGATATCGCCACCTTGTTGATTAAGTGAAGTCGGATCATGCATAGTCCAGAACTCTTCAAGTAAACGCTGATATGAAATCTGTTCATCATCGAATAAAACATGCACCATTTCGGCATGGCCAGTTACGCCAGTGCAGACTTGTTCGTAACTTGGATTTGGGCGAGTGCCACCCATGTAGCCAACACTGGTTTCAATAACTCCGGCTAACTGCCAGAAACGACGTTCTGCGCCCCAAAAACAACCGGTTGCAAAGTATGCGCTCTGATTCATGGCAATATTCTGGCAGTAAGCCCACAAAATTGTCATTCGAGATCTAATGTGATGAATCTTTCCTGAGTAATTATTAACATCTGCGCTACTGATAACCTTGCCATTGCGCCCCCGTAGCTCAGGGGATAGAGCACCGCCCTCCGGAGGCGGGTGCACAGGTTCGAATCCTGTCGGGGGCACATTTAGTTGGTGAAGTTTTAAATGCAAGCGAGATAAATCACGCCTAATCGGGAAATCCCCTGCGTTATGTCCTTGTATTAAGGGTTCAAGCACGGGAGAATGAGCACATTACGACATCAAGATCGTAGCAAGATCAAATTAATTAATTGGTACGGAACTGGCTTCTGTACGCGAGGTTTCAGGGATAGGTGGTGTTCTCATGGATTGGCGTCATCAATCTGCTTGCCGCGATGAAGATCCAGAGCTGTTCTTCCCGGTCGGAAACACTGGCCCTGCCATTACCCAGATTGAAGAAGCAAAAAAAGTTTGTAACCGCTGCATTGTTAAAGATGCCTGCTTGGCTTGGGCACTTGAGAGCGGACAAGATGCCGGAGTTTGGGGCGGTTTATCAGAAGATGAACGTCGTGCACTAAAGCGACGCGCAGCACGTAATCGTGCTCGTCTGCAAGAACAACAAAACCAGTTCTAAAGCGGGAACTCCAAGGTTGCTTGGGTGCCAGACTCCCCCGAAGTTAACTTAATCTGACCACGCAATTCATTCTCGGTAAGCGTTCTGACAATTTGTAATCCCAGATTAGATGAGTTAACTAAATCAAAATCACTTGGTAACCCGGCGCCATCATCGCTAACTGTGACTTTGGCTTTACTTTCAAAACGTTCGCAATGGATAACTAAGTTGCTTCCGCGCTCAGCTAGCCCATGTTCAAGGGCATTGTGAATTAACTCAGTGACAATTAGAGCAAGCGGAGTTGCAATACGTGGATCAATTTCGGCTAATGAGCCACTTCGTCTAATGTTAATTTCGCTCATGCGAGGGCTTAAGTCTGCTGCGTGAATCACTAAATTATCTAGTACTTGATCGAAGGCAACTTTGGCATCGGCACTATTTGAAAGCGTCTCATGAACTAGTGCAATTGATGCGATTCGGCGAACGGCTTCTTCTAGAGCGGCGCTTGCTTGTGGTTCTTCAATACGGCGAGCTTGTAAACGCAAAAGCGCTGAAACTGTCTGTAAATTATTCTTAACCCGGTGATGCACTTCGCGAATCGTGGCATCTTTAGTAACTAACTCGCGTTCACGACGACGTAACTCTGTAACATTGTGTAGTAAAACAATGGCGCCAATCCGATCGCCGCCTTGCAACAAAGGCATCACC
>JBEINS010000108.1:0-3981 GCA_040377985.1 Candidatus Planktophila sp.
CAATCCATTTATTCAAAACTAGAACTCCGATTTCATAGCTAATTGCGCAAGTGCGCCACGGTCTACTTTTCCGATACCGATCAAAGGTAGCGAAGATAATTGGTGGAAACGCTTTGGTTTAGCTGAGTTGCCGAATTTTTCGACCAAGAGCATCGCAACTTGATCTGGAAACTCAGCTGGTGCGTTAACCGCAGCTATGTGAAGTTCTTGCCCCCACTTTTGACTAGAAATTGCGAAAGCGGCAAATTCAAAGCTGGCAAAACTTTGCGAGATAGCGTTTTCAATTTCGATAAGAGAAATATTTTCGCCACCTGAAATAATTACATCATCGCCGCGGCCCAGAACGATTAAATGTCCATCAACTAATTCACCGCGGTCACTTGTTACAAACCAATTCTGTGAATCTAAATCTAAATTACTGGCCAGAACTGGACCCAAAACTTTAATGAATCCAGTATCAGATATCGCCACCTGTACGCCTTCGAGAGGAACGCCGTTATAAACACAGCCTCCGGATGTTTCAGACATGCCATAAGTTGTCACAATTTTAATTCCAGCGTTAGTCGCTTGTGCGTGTAGTTCAGAAGTTAGGGCAGCGCCACCAACTAGAACTGCCTTGGCACTTTGTAGATGCTTAAGTAATCGATCATCACCAGTAAGAGCGTTGAAAAGATGGGTGGGCACAATTGCGGTGTAATCAACTTTCGGATATTCACCAATGTGACCAATTAAATTAACTGGAATCGTGCCCAGTTCTAAACTGCGAACTAAAACATTGACGGCCGCAATATGTGTAAGTGGCAGCAGTAGTGACCAAGTTTCACCAAAGTTTGCATTTAAAAATTTGTTGGAAGCTTTGGCAGAAGCCAGCAGTGCACCTGCACTAAGTGGAATTTCCTTGTTGGCACCAGTACTGCCGGTCGAGGTAACCAGTACCGCCGTCTTTGCCTCAACCTCAGTACTAGTTACAGCGCCAAAGCCAAGAGCTGGGCCATCGGAAACCAAGGCCTTAGCAAGGCTGGCCATAATCTGTGTGGTTGACCACGCCCCGTCTATTGGGCTCACTATTCGTTGTGACTTGGTATCCATATCGCCCGTAGGCTATCGCTCCTAGACCAAGCTTTCACTTCCTGGAGGAAAAATGAGCAAGCCAATTAAGCGAGATTTTGGAAGTCGCGAGATTCCGAAGTGGACAACCGCTCCAGGTGGCGAGAACTTCAAAGATATTAAGTATGTAGTTGGCGATGGAATTGCAAAAATCACGATCAATCGCCCAGAAGTTCATAATGCATTTCGCCCACAAACTTTGGCTGAGCTAAAGAGCGCATTTGATCTAGCGCGCGATAACACTGAAGTTGGCGTAATTATTTTTACCGGCGAAGGCACTCAAGCATTTTGTTCAGGCGGAGATATCAACGTTCGTGGCGATGATGGTTACTTAGGTGACGATGAAGTTGCTAAGCAAGGTATCGGACGACTAAATGTTTTAGACCTTCAAGTACAAATTCGTCGTACTCCAAAACCAGTTGTCGCAATGGTTGCTGGTTGGGTAATCGGTGGCGGACATGTTTTACATGTGGTCTGTGACTTAACGATTGCTGCTGATAACGCACTCTTTGGCCAGACCGGCCCAATGGTCGGTTCATTCGACGGTGGTTATGGTTCTGGTTTATTAGCAGCCAGCGTGGGCCAGAAGAAAGCTCGCGAAATTTGGTTTATGACTCGTCAATATGATGCGCAAGAAGCGTTACAGATGGGCTTGATCAACACCGTTGTTCCGCTCGCAGAGCTCGAAGCTGAAACTGTTTCCTGGTGTCGCGAAATGCTACGCAATTCACCTATGGCACTTCGTTTGTTAAAGGCAAGCATGAATGCCGCCGATGATGGATTAGCAGGCGTGCAGCAATTAGCCGGAGATGCCACCTTGTTGTTCTATATGACTCAAGAAGGTCAAGAAGGTCGCGACGCTTACAAAGAAAAGCGCGCTCCTGATTTTGGCAAATTCCCTAAGCGTCCGTAACGAGCCCAAATGATTGATCAATTACTTGCTTCTATGCAGGTAGTTGCGCTGCCGCTAAAAAGTAAGTTTCGTGGCATAACCGTGCGCGAAGTTGCACTATTTCAAGGCCCAGCTGGCTGGGGCGAATTCGCACCATTTCTTGAGTATGACGATCGTGAAAGTTCGACGTGGCTACTAAGCGCGATAGATGCAGCAACAAACCCAGCGCCAATGGCGCACCGCGGCTTTATCAAAGTTAATGCGACTCTGCCCGCCTTAAATAGCGCGAAAGAGATTGAAGAGTTGCTGCAATCTTTTGCCGGTTGTGACACAGTAAAGATTAAAGTTGGCGAAAATTTAGGCGAAGATATTGTGCGAGTCGCTCGAGTTCGGGCGCTACTTCCGAAAGCCAAACTAAGACTTGATGTAAATGGTGGCTGGAACGTTGAACAAGCTTTAATCAATCTTTACGAAATCTATGAAGAAGTCGGACCGCTGGAATATGTCGAGCAACCTTGTGCAACGCTTGAAGAACTTCGTGAGTTAAAAGCTAAATTAGTAATAGATTTTAAAATCACTGGCGATGAAGTAATCCGTAAAGCAGAAGATCCATTTGCAATTAATCTGCAAGGCGCTGTTGATATTTTGATGTTAAAAGTGGCACCTCTTGGTGGCATTACTCGAGCTCGCGAAATTGGCGCTCATCACAAATTACCGATGGTGGTATCAAGTGCTTTAGATAGCGCAGTTGGAATTAGTTATGGCTTGCAACTTGCCGCCTCATTGCCATCGCTTGATTATGCCTGCGGGTTAGCAACGGGCCAGTTATTAAGCGCAGATATTGCAGAACTGCCACTGAAAAATGGCGAACTAGCCGTTCATTCAGTTTCACCAGACGCCGAATTATTAGCGAAGTATGCTGTGCCAGTTGAGCGGTTAACTTGGTGGAAAGAGCGCACAAAACGTGCTTTTTACGCTGGCGCCGAAAGTGAAATTAAAGCGAGAGGCTGGAACTGGTGAATACTTCCACCTCGCTTGCCCGCGTAGTCGTTCGTCAATTAATTGAAGCGGGCATTACTGATGCGGTAATTTCACCAGGATCTCGTAACGCACCGATTTCCTTGGCCATGTATGCCGCTTCTGAAAAAGGATTACTTAAATTACATATTCGAATTGATGAAAGATCGGCTGCTTATTTTGCTTTAGGTTTGGCAAAAGCAAGTTCTCGCCCAGTACCAATTGTTTGCACAAGTGGCACTGCCGTTGCGAACTATCACCCTGCAGTACTAGAGGCACACCACAGCAATGTGCCATTGCTCGTTCTAACTGCAGACCGTCCAGCAATTTTGCGACGCACTGGTGCCAATCAGACAACAGAGCAAGCTCGCATCTTTGGTAACGCTGTGCGCTATTTTGCTGATGTTTCTGGGGGAGTATTCCCACTCGAACTTCCACTTGATTCATTGCACCGAGGCCCAGTGCATTTAAATTTACAATTCGAAGAACCATTGCTTCCTGATGAGGACAGTAATTGGTTAAATGAAATCAAAGTCGCCCCAAGAGTTAAACCGACAGGTAAATCCGCCGGAACTTTGAAAGTAAATACCACTAGAGGCGTATTGATTATCGGACACGATCGTGGTGGCTTAACTGTTGCTGAAGTTTCCAAAATTGCAAGCGATTTAGAGTGGCCGGTAATTTCCGAAGATCCACTTTCTTTTCCAGAAGCGATTTCACATGCCGCTCTTTTCTTAGCTTCACCTGCAATTCGTAAAAATTTAGTCCCTGAAACGGTTGTAGTTGTTGGTCGAACCACGCTTTCGCGCCCAATTAATGCCTTGATTGCTTCAGCTAAAACTCAAATTGTGATTGATCCACGTATGGCAACTGTTGATACCTATCGCGTTGCAGATCAACGATTTATTGCAGCTCCTAAAGTCGTTTCTAAGCCAGCTGACCCAGATTGGCATGAACAATGGCGC
>JBEINS010000102.1:0-4201 GCA_040377985.1 Candidatus Planktophila sp.
AAGCATTTTTGCAAAGGAAACTCCCTTAGTCCTGCGAAGTAGAGTGCGATCGATTGCCAGTCGAAATAACGCAAATGCAATATTGCTTTTCTCTATTTTCCAGAAATAGATTACAGTGATCATTTGGCTAGCTTTTCTATTTCGGCAATAACTCGATCAGGGTAATCCCACATTGGCGCATGCCCGCAACTTTCCCAATTGATCCAGATAGCATGTTTTGGGGCTAGCGATTTTTCTTGGCAAGAACTAGCCGGTAAAGTTTTATCACTATCACCAAAGACAATTGTGATTGGCACAGATTCTGAAACTTGCTCATCGAAGCGCCTTTTTAACAGCGCATCCCAAGCTGGAAAATATCCGGCTGCATCACCCAGCGCCAAAGTGGCATCTAAACAAAGTTGGTATGAATACTTACGCCATTGTGGACTTACATCACCGAAGCCAAGTTTGCGGCCCCATTCGTATTTAAGCCCAAACGGAGATACAACTTTCAAGCTGCTTGCTAAATTTCGCGCAATTGCAGTACCTGGATAACGCACATTAAAAGGCGCTAACCAAAGCCCAGCTGGTGCTAAGCCTAAGATGCTGGCAACGCGTTCAGGTTTCATCGCCGCAAGTTCTAGCGCAGTCCAGCCACCTAATGAATTGCCAACTAAGTGCGCCTTGCTAATACTTAAAGAATCCATAGTTTCTAAAACGTATCCCGCTAAAGATTTAGGGCTCATATCTAAGCCAGCTGGCAATTGAGTCTCGCCATGGCCGGGCAGATCAATAGTTATAACTCGGTAGCTCTTTGCTAGTTCAGGAACAACTAACTGCCAAGCAGTCGCTGCTGAACCCATTCCATGAATCATTATTAGTGGCAGGCCAGAATTGGTAGATCCGTATTCTTTATGGTTAAGAATCATTTATTCGCCAACGACCATTGGTTGCGCTGAAGTAATTGCCAATAGCTCGGCAAAGGAAGTTGGATAAACCGCATGTGGGTGGCCGGCTGCTGCCCAGACGACTTCATAATCATTTAGCGCCTGGTCAATCAGAATTGTTGCGGGGGAGACCCAGCCAATTGGAGCAACGCCACCAATTGAAAAGCCAGATTGCTCTTTCACATAATCGGCATCAACTCGACCAAGTTTTTCAATTCCTAAATTACTTGCGACTAGATCAGTATCAACCCGATGCCGGCCACTAGTAATAACTAAAAGAGGTGATCCATCAGGTAGTTTGAAGATTAGCGATGATGCAATTTGGCCAACTTCGATACCAAGAGCAGCAGCAGCTTCGGCAGCCGTACGTGCGCTATCGGATAGAACTTTTATTTCACCAGCACAACCATGTTCGGCGAGTGCCGCTATTACTCGCTTTACTGCCGCTTTCTCAAGCACGCCATCCATGGTTACAAAATACCTGCTTTAGAAGACCCACGCATTTAATAGCGTGATTGCTGAAATTGAAAAGAGTAAAACTGCAAAGGCACGCTTAAGAATTGTTGGCGAAACTCCAGCACTCTTGCCTGATGCTAGTTGCGCCACAATCACAGCAGAAATAGCCATTGCTATTGGCGTTGCCCAATTTACTTCAGACCAAATTTTATAGTGCCCCAAGAAAGCAGTAATCGAATTAAGCGTAATTATTAGTAGCGATGTGCCTGCTGCTTTATTCTGCGGAACTTGAAAGAAGAGAACGAGCACAGGTATCGCGAGGAATCCGCCACCGATTCCAAATAATCCGGTCATTGAACCGATAACCAGAGAGACCAATACCAAGGCCCAAGCTGGCATCTTTCGCTCAGGGCCAGAGTTAAATGGTTTGATCAGCATCGATGAGCCAGCTACTAACAGAACTAGCGAGAAGCCGGTCAAGATAAAACGTTCGCTAAGCTGATTAGCGATAAGTGATGTTGAGATGTTGGTTGTCAAACCAAGTGCACAAATAATTATTGCTTCTTTGACCAGCACATCTTTGCTTTTGAATTTTGGAACTAAACCTGATGCCGCAGCAAGTAATACAACAGCTATTGCTGCAGTTGTTGCGTGGCTAGCTGAGAAATCAAAGCCATAGATCAAAATCGGAACTGAGAGCATGGCACCGCCAGCGCCAATGAAACCTAAGACCGCACCAATTAACGCGCCAGCAAGTAGACCTTCGATGATTAACACTGGTAGATAATGACAGAACGCCCCCAGAATTATCCGAGGGCGTTCTGGCACTTCTAGAGATATTTGATTGTTTATCTAGCGAGGCTAAAGAATGCAGATGTAATGCTCGGACCAAAATCGGTACCTGTCGCTACAAGTGCGAAGATGATTAGGGCTGCACCAGCCATTGATAGATTCTTGAAGAATGAGATGGTTTCGTTCTGCTTTGCAGTCGCATCAGTTTCTTTCCAGAACGCATGCATTAGGAATGAGGTTGGAATTAGGAATAGCGCGATTAGGAGTGCGCCTAAGTCAGCATAAATTCCAAGTGCTACATATAGTCCGCCAACCAGAATCATTAGACCGGAAACGATCACGCCTAGCTTGGCTGCTGGAACCTTCTTGTATTTTGCATAGCCAGTCATTGCCTCAAGCTTGGTGAGGTGTGCGATACCTGAGTTGATGAAGAGCAGCGCGAAAAGTACGCGGCCGATTACTAGTACTACGTCCATGGGACTCCTTAGATGTGGGGCTTGAATTTGTCTCTTACTTGGCTAGAGTAGAGCAAAAGTAGTTGAAAGTTAAACTATTTCGGGGTGTGTTGCCGCCTCGATAGAGGCTACTTGCGCCTGTCAGTGTCTAAGGGTACTTTTCGAACATCTGTTCGAATATCCACAGGAAAACCAGGAGCACCCGCAAAATGTCAGCCAATACCGCACCTATCGTCGTCGCCGGCCCAGAAGTTATGACCGATGGGGCGGCAACACCAATTGAATTTTCTTATCGCGGTCGACGTTTTCGTATTCATGCAGTGCTGACTAGATGGTGCGAAGCAGGCGGTTGGTGGAATCGCATTAGCGATGGCATCTATCGCCCTGATGATCAAGCCCGTGCTCTTTGGCGGGTCGAGGCGGCACCTATTGGAGCTCTAACTACCTTCGAACTCGAACGCGATGAGATCTCAGGGCAATGGATTATTCGTAGCGTTTAGCTGCGCTCACCGTTATGAGTTTTATTCACCTACATGTTGCTAGCGCGTACTCACTTAAATACGGCACAACGCAACCTGCTGATTTAGTTGCCCGTGCCCGCGAATTTAATATGCCGGCCCTTGCAATAACTGATCGCGATGGTTTGGCCGGTGCAATTCGTTTTGCCCAAAGTTGTGTAGCCGAAGGAATCGCACCGATCATCGGTGTTGATTTAGCAATTAAGTTGCCGGGCTTTGAGGGTAAGAAATTGCCGCGGTTAACACTGTTGGCAAATGGCGATGGTGGTTGGCGATCACTCTGTCGTTTCATGACCAGTTTGAATTTAACTGCAGTTGATCGCACCCCAATAATTACCTTAGATCTACTCGAACGATTTAGTGAATACAGCTTAGGTTTACAAGTTCTACATGGCCCCGAATCACCAGTTAGCTATGCCATCGCTGATAAGCGCCCTGATTTAGCAATTGAAGTTTTCAATAAAACCCGCGATCTATTTGGTGACCATGCAATTGAAATTGTTTCGCATTTAGTTGCCGGTAGTGGCCCACGATCAACACCGCATGCAGCCAGATCTTTAATCTTTGCGCGCGATCATGATCTTGACGCGGTGCTTAGCAATGCGGTACGAATGCGCGACCCTGAAGATGGGCCAATTGCTGACATTCTCGATGCGGCTAGACAATTAGTGCCGCTGCATCCACGCCATGTCGAACGACGTAACGCCGAAGCATTTCTAAAATCAACTGATGCCATGGCTGCTTTAGCTTCCGAAATTGCGCTAGCTGCGGGAGAGCGAACGCCGCGCTATTTATTAAAGACCACTCGCAAATGGGCCGAACGCGCACTGCTTTCGCCAACGCGCGATATTGGGTTAGGCGGAATTCATCTACCTGAAGCACGCGTAGTTGGCGCCGCTAACCAGCAAGAGATGCGCACTTTATTGCGCAGCCGTTGTGAATCAGGGCTTAACTGGCGATATCGCGATAGCACCACGATTGCTAAAGCAAAGCAACGGCTAGATGACGAGCTCGCAACTGTGGCAACGCTTGGTTACGAGTCATACTTTTTAAC
>JBEINS010000038.1:0-7985 GCA_040377985.1 Candidatus Planktophila sp.
CGCGAACTTTACCCGCTTTACTTGGTTTTAGTTAGCCGAATCGGTTCTTGGCCACGCGCAATTAAGCGTTCGAAGTGCTTCTCACGCTTTTCATTAAAGTGATCAGATTCGGTTGTAGCCCCCGCCAGGAAAGCACTTAGTTCGTCGCGAGCGGCTTGGCCGTCACCGGAGAGATCTTCGCGACCAAATACATTCCAGGCGCGCAGTACTGGCGCAATTACATCTTCTAAGTGTTGCTGCATGTCATAGATGCCAGCTAAAGCGATACCGACAGATTTACGGGCAAAACCTGGCATGCCCGCCCCCGGCATATCGAAGTTAGTCACGACATCTGTAATCGCGCGCATTGCCGCATTTGGTTCTAGATCAAGGGCAGCGCCAAGTAGGTTGCGATAAAAAATCATATGTAAATTCTCATCAAGTGCCACACGTTGCAACATGCTTTCGCAGATTGGATCATCAGAGATAAGTCCAGTGTTGCGATGCGAAATTCGAGTAGCTAGCTCTTGGAATGAAACATAAGCCACAGTATGCAACATGTCATTCTCATAAGGCTTTTGATAGCCAACGGACATATGTGCCATGCGCAGATCTTCTAATTCATAAGGATCAACGCCACGTGTTGCCATTAAATAGTCACGCATAACAATGCCGTGGCGATTTTCTTCAGCAGTCCAACGTTCAATCCAAGTACCCCACGCACCATCACGGCCCATCGCAATTGCAATTTCGGTGTGATAGCTAGGCAAGTTATCTTCAGTTAACAAATTCAAAACTAATGAATCTTGGGCAATCGGTGAAAGCTTAGAATCTTTAGCTTCCCAAGCATCGCCATTTAAAGGACCCGCAAAGTTGCGTCCTTCAGACCATGGGACATAGTCATGTGGATACCAGTCTTTTTGGATCTTTAAATGTCGCTCGAGTTCGACAGCTACCGCTGGTTCGAGATCGCGAATCAATCGCATCTGAATTGCTGGATCAAAACTCGTCATGGCGCAACGTTACGTTGCTAAAAACTTACTCGCGAGTTAGAAAGTAAGTGTTTAAGTTAATTAGAGATTATCTTGAGCGCGCTTGTGTGCTGCCTCACTACGCCACTTAGCAATTGCGGCGTGATTACCACTAAGCAATATCTCTGGAACTTCAATGTCCCGCCAATTGGCTGGTTTGGTAAAGGATGGATATTCCACAAATCCTTCGGACATATGTGACTCTTCAACAATCGATGCTGGGTTACCCAATACCCCGGGGATCAAGCGTGTTACTGCTTCAATAATCACCATTGAGGCAACTTCGCCGCCACCTAATACGTAGTCACCAATTGAAATTTCATGAACTCGGATTCCACGATCACTATATGCAGTAGTTGAATAATGTTGTCGAACTCGATCATCAATGCCTTCGTATCGACCACAAGCAAAAAGCAGATGTGAGCGCGTAGAAAGTTCTTCAGCCATTCGCTGGTTAAAACGCTTACCACCCGGGGTGAGAATAATCAGGTCGCAGCTATCGGTAATCAAACTATCTAACGCATCGCCCCAGATTTGAGCTTTCATAACCATGCCAGCACCGCCACCATAAGGGGTGTCATCAACGCTGTGGTGATTATCGCTGGTGTGCGCACGCAGATCATGAACATTTATTTCAAGTAAGCCTTTATCTTGCGCTTTACCCAAGAGTGATAATTCGAGAGGCGCTAGATATTCCGGAAAGATTGAGATGACATCAATTTTCATTTCATCTCCCCCGAAATAATTGGCGGAATTACCACGACGATTTTGCCCTTGATATCAACAACTGGAACTAACTGATGCACGAATGGAACTAATACTTCGCCGCTTTCAGCCTTAATCACAAGCACATCTTGGCCGGGCAGATTTAGCACATCACTTACTTCGCCAAACTTGCTGCCATCTTCTAGATTGGCAATGCAGCCAATCAATTGCAGTACGTGATAATCGTCTTCATCTTCACCTGGGGCATCAATATCAACATCGGCATAAAGCAAGGTGTCTCGCAACGCCTCTATGTCATTGCGAGAGGAGATGCCAGCAAAACCAAGTAGCAGAATGCCGTTATGAACTCGCACTGAATCAACAGTTAGTGATTTTCCACTATCCGTTTCAACAACAGCGCCGAGAGCAAAACGGGTTGCCGCATCATCGGTTCGAACTTCGATTGTGGCTTCGCCCAGAATTCCGTGCGCCTTACCTATCCGGCCCACGAGTAAACGCATGGTTAGCGGCTTAAATTAAGGGTTAACGAACCTCGTCAGCTTCAACCAGATCAACACGAATTGTGCGACCTGCGAGCGCGCTGACGACGGTACGAAGCGCCTTTGCGGTGCGGCCATTGCGACCAATTACCTTGCCGATATCTTCCGGATTAACTCGAACCTCAAGCGTGGTTCCACGTCGGTGAGTTTTTTCCTTAACGACTACATCTTCGGGTGAATCAACGATTCCCTTAACTAAATGTTCTAGGGCTTCATCAATCATTTTTATTCAGCAGCCACTTCTGCAGCTGGTGCCTCGGCTGGAGTTTCAACAACAACTTCTTCAACTGCTGGAGTCTCTACAACGGCTTCCTCAGGAGTTGCAACAACAGTTTCTTCAACTGCTGCTACTGCTTCAACTGGGTTTGCCTTTGCAGCAAGCTTGTCTTGCGCCTTCTTCTTTAAGGTTGTGGCGCCTTCTTTTGGTTCATCCATTGCTTGCTTAACAGCGGCTTCGTAAGCAACGCTCTTAGCTGGCTTTGGTGCAGCAACGCGAAGTGTGCCTTCGGTGCCTGGAAGACCCTTGTGCTTCTGCCAATCGCCGGTCACCTTTAGAAGTGCTTCAACTGCAGCAGATGGCTGTGCGCCAACGCCTAACCAATAAAGAGCACGCTCTGAGTTAACTTGAATTAGAGATGGTTCTTGTCCTGGAACGTAGCGACCAATTTCTTCAATTGAAAGACCGTTGCGAGCTTTACGAGCATCTGTAACAACGATACGGAAAAATGGGGTACGGATTTTGCCCATGCGCATTAAACGAATTTTTGTAGCCAAGTAAGTATTACTCCTGTAAATGTATGTCGTACCAGATCTGCTTCAGCGGGGTGCGAAGCTAATCAAGAACGCGCTTTGGACTTAGGTAAGTTCCGGGGATAGAGGGCCCCGTCACAGGAGGCCAATCTTGCCAGTTTCAGGCTCAGATACGAAATCGAGCGGAAGCCTAGCCCTGCTCTTCAAGAGCGCGTTTAGCGGGGTTTCCAGAGCGAGACTTCTTCTTAGGCGGCTGATTGCCCTTATTCGGCGTGCTCATACCTGGGATCGCAGCCCCTGGCGGCAAGCCCATTCCTGCTGGCATGCCCGCAGGAACTTTGCCATTTCGCATCTGTTTCATCATCTTTTGGGCCTGAGTAAAGCGCTCAACCAGAGAATTAACTTCAGATACTTGGCGACCACTACCTGCTGCAATTCGAGCACGACGCGAACCATTTAGAACTTTCGGATCGCGGCGCTCAGTTGGTGTCATCGACTGCACGATTGCTTTGGTGCGCACGATTTCAGATTCATCGAAGTTTTCGATCTGCTTTTTCATCGCACCGGCGCCAGGCAACATGCCCAAAATTTTGCCCATTGAACCCATTTTCGACATAGCTGAAATCTGTTCTAGGAAATCTTCGAGAGTGAAGTCATCGCCACGTGCAAACTTTTCTTCCATCTTCGCAGCGCCTTCGCCACTAAATGCTTTCTTTGCTTGCTCGGCCAGCGTTGCAACATCGCCCATGCCCAAGATGCGCGATGCCATGCGATCAGGGTGGAATAAATCAAAGTCCGCTAATTTCTCGCCGGTCGAAGCAAACATAATTGGCTTACCGGTTTGCGTAACAATTGAAAGTGCAGCACCGCCGCGAGCATCACCATCTAACTTGGTTAGCACTACCCCATCGAAACCAACGCCATCTTGGAATGCTTGTGCGGTACGCACTGCGTCTTGGCCAGTCATGGCATCTACGACAAAGAGAATTTCATCGGGTGAAATTGCATCACGAATATCTTTTGCTTCTTGCATTAACTCTTCATCGACACCAAGACGACCAGCTGTATCAACAATTACGATGTTATGTAGCTTTGCTTTGGCGAATGCAATACCTTCGCGCGCGACCTCAACTGGATTACCAACTCCATTACCTGGTTGCGGCGCAAACACTGGGATACCGGCGTTCTGACCAACAACTTGTAATTGGGTTACCGCGTTCGGGCGTTGTAAATCTGAAGCAACCAAGATCGGGGTATCGCCCTGGTCGGCAAAATATTTTGCTAGTTTTCCAGCCAGAGTTGTTTTACCGGCGCCTTGCAAACCAGCCAACATGATTACTGTTGGGGCTACTTTTGCTAAGCGAACTCGACGGGCTTGGCTTCCGAGTAACTCAACAAGTTCTTTGTTAACGATTTCAAATATCACTTGGGCTTGATTAGCACCCGCTTGTAGATCAGTTAAAGCTGCTTTCGCCTGAACTTCAATTTTGCCAACAAACTCTTCAACTACTGATAAAGCTACGTCGGCATCCAATAAAGCTTGTCGAATCTCTTGGCAAACATTTGAGATATCTGAATTAGATAACTTTCCACGTGATCGCAGCGATGCAAATGCGCTGCTGAACCGATTGCCAAGAGACTCGAACATAGCCTCATCCTACTAATTGCGACCCCTCTAGCTAAATCATCTAGCGGCTAAATTGCTTCTGACCCTCGCTCGCCGGTGCGCACGCGAACCACATCTTCAACGGGTGTAGTCCAGACTTTGCCATCACCGATCGAGCCAGTCGAAGCTGCCTTAACGATTACTCCGACCACGGAATCAGAGTCTTCATCATCGACAAGAACTTCAACTCTTACCTTTGCGATCAGGTCAACCTTGTATTCAGCGCCGCGATAAACCTCGGTGTGACCACGCTGGCGACCAAAACCACTTGCTTGCGAAACTGTGATGCCTTTTACGCCAAAAGCTTCGAGCGCATCTTTTACTTCTTCCAACTTGTGGGGCTTCAAAATTGCTGTTACTAGTTTCATATCAAGGAACCTCCACGAGTTGAACCGGACATTTCATAAGCAGATTCGGCATGTTCATTGAAATCGACGCCCTCTAATTCAGATTCCTTTGTGACCCGGAATCCGATGGTCTTTTCAATCGCAAAGCCGATGATCAAAGTAGCTAGGAAGGAGTAACCAGCAACCAAAGCAACTGCAAGTGCTTGCTTGCCAAGAAGCGCCGTTCCGCCACCGAAGAACAAACCATCTAGACCAATGCTGTTAACAGCACTTGATCCGAAGAGTCCGATTGATAGTGAGCCCCAGATGCCGCCGACTAAGTGCACGCCGACTACATCTAAGGAATCATCGAAGTTGAATAGATACTTCATGCCAACTGCAACTGAGCAGATAACACCGGCGAGGAAGCCAATTACGACTGCAGCCCATGGTGCCACGAATGCGCAAGCTGGTGTGATCGCTACTAGACCAGCGACTGCACCAGATGCAGCACCAAGAGTTGTCGCATGCCCATTACGAACTTTTTCAACAAGGATCCAACCAATAAGTGCGGCAGCTGCAGCAACTTGAGTATTTAAGAAAGCTAAACCAGCGATGCCATTTGCACCAAGTGCTGAACCAGCGTTGAAACCAAACCAACCAAACCAAAGTAAACCAGCACCAAGCATTACCAATGGCAAGGAATGTGGACGCATTGATTCTTTGCGCCAGCCGATGCGCTTTCCAAGAACTATGGCAAGTGCTAAACCAGCAGCACCAGCGTTAATGTGAACGGCCGTACCGCCGGCAAAATCCTGCACGCCTTTAGCCGCTAAATAGCCAGCACCTGTTACAACATCGCCGACCTTGTTACCGAAAGCAAATACCCAGTGCGCAACTGGTAAATAAACGACCGTTGTCCAGATTGCAACGAAGATTGTCCACGGAACAAACTTCGCACGATCGGCAATTGCACCTGAAATAAGTGCCGGCGTAATAATCGCAAACATCAATTGGAAAGCTGCGAAAACTAGTAGCGGGATCGGATACTCGCCACCATTATTGGCAACTGCATCAACTTGATTTCCTAGATCAGAAATCTTAATCGCGCCATACCAGGCAGACTTACCATCAACGCCAAAAGCTAATTCAAAGCCGTAGATAACCCAGATGATGCTGACAATGCCAACTGTGGCCATTGACATCATCATCATATTTAAAACGCTTTTAGTGCGAACCATGCCGCCATAGAAAAATGCGAGGCCCGGAGTCATCAGCAAGACCAATGCAGAACTTGCCAACATCCAAGCGGTATCACCAGTACTTATATCCATGAATAATCACTTTCGAAGAGGTTATGCGATTCTCGCCTTTGAGATGGCGGTAATCTCTCTCAAACTGATTACAGGAATTCACCCGAAATGTTACGTGGGCGTTAAAAGATCAGGTTATTGCGCGTCCAAAATGCCAGTTATGTAAATTTCTGGGTCAAAGGGCGTGAGGTCGCCTATGGCCTCCCCTGTGCCGATCCATTTAATCGGCAGATCGAGCTCATGTTCAATTGCCAGGGCAATGCCACCTCTAGCGCTGCCATCTAATTTAGTTAAGACGATGCCAGTTACTTCAACTGCCTCTGAAAATAACTTCGCCTGACTTAAACCATTTTGGCCAGTCGTTGCATCTACTACCAGTAGCACTTCATTAACTGTGGTTACTTTTTCAATTACTCGTTTAATTTTGCCTAGCTCGGCCATGAGATCTGCTTTGTTCTGCAATCTACCTGCGGTATCAATTACTAAGTATTGAAAACCATCAGCTTTCGCTCTAGTCGCACTATCAAATGCAACAGCTGCCGGTTCGCCATTTGGTTTTCCAGTAATAACAGTTAGCCCAATTCGGGTTGCCCAAGTTTGTAGTTGTTCAACAGCTGCTGCACGAAAAGTGTCCGCAGCCCCTAGCAAAACCCGGTTACCTGAGTTAGAAATATTTGCAGCTAACTTGGCAACTGAGGTTGTCTTGCCCGTGCCATTAACACCAATTACTAAAATTGTAGTTAAACCAGTTTCGGAATTAGCTAATGTGCGCGGCTTAGAACTAAGGAGAGCAGTTAGCGCTTCACGAATTGCCTCAACTGGTTCTTCCGATTTACTTTTCTTTGCAGAGGCCAAAATGGCATCGGTTAATGATGCACCAAGGTCTGAAGCAATTAGTTCAGTATAAAGCTCATCCCAATCAGCAGCTGTTACTGATGAGGTGCGGGTGACTTTGGCTAGAAACTTTTTAAAGAAGCCCATGGTTAACGGCGCCTAAACATCTCTACTTATTCGTTATTTGATTCGCGCAGACGTTGCGAGATAACTTCAGTTACACCGTCACCACGCATGGTCACGCCATAAAGAGCATCCGCAATTTCCATTGTGCGCTTTTGGTGAGTAATGATGATTAGCTGCGATGTTTCGCGCAATTCTTCAAGCACGCCTAATAGCCGGCCTAAGTTGACATCATCAAGGGCTGCTTCAACTTCATCCAAGACATAGAACGGACTTGGACGTGCTTTAAAGATTGCAATCAACATCGCAACGGCAGTTAAGGACTTCTCGCCGCCAGATAGGAGGGAAAGACGTTTAATACGTTTTCCTGGTGGGCGAGCTTCAACATCGACACCACTATTTAACAAGTCATCTGGGTTAGTCAGAATCAAGCGACCATCGCCACCTGGGAATAGTCGAGCGAAGATAGTTTCAAACTGTTCAGCGGTGGCTTCGAATGCTTCCATGAAGATCTGCTGAACACGATCATCAACTTCTTTGACAATATCCAAGAGATCTCTACGAGTGTTCTTCAAATCTTCGAGTTGCTCAGCTAAGAACTTCAAGCGCTCCTCAAGGGAGGTGTATTCCTCAAGTGCCAACGGATTAATCTTGCCGAGCAAGGTAAGTGAACGCTCGGTTGCAGCCAAGCGCTTCTC
>JBEINS010000072.1:0-5543 GCA_040377985.1 Candidatus Planktophila sp.
GCCAACACCGACACCAACTCCAACACCAACACCAACACCAACACCAACACCAACACCAACACCAACACCAACACCAACACCAACACCAACACCTTCACCTTCGGTAACACCGAAACCAACTGTTTCCCCAACACCGAAACCTTCTGCTACACAAACGCCAAAACCTTCTGTTACACCAACGGTAAAACCAAAACCTAAACCTTCTGCGACGCCAACTATTGTGGCCGCACCTAAAACTGCGGTTGTTACAAACAAAACGAAAGTAGCTGTAACTGGTTTAAAGCCAGGTCAAAAAATTAAGGTGACAATCAAAGTTAAGAACTGAGTAAAAGTGCCGTAAATAGCGGTTTTTATTGGGTTTGGGCGGGCTGTAAAAAGCAGGTATCATTGCCACTTCGCTAGGCGCCCGTAGCTCAACGGATAGAGCATCTGACTACGGATCAGAAGGTTAGGGGTTCGAATCCCTTCGGGCGCACACAGTATTTTCCTAACTACAAATAACCAGCAAGTTCTATTGGGTGAAACTTAACCATTGACGCATCTGGCTTCACGCGCGACGCTAAGCACATGAAGATCACCCGCCACTATCTAGATGTGAATGGACGTCGGGTTCATTATCGAAAGTGCGGAAGTGGTCCAACACTGATCATGGTTCACCAGAGCCCAAGGTCGTCAGCTGAGTATGAAAAGTTAATGATTAAATGGGGAAGCTCATTTACTTGTATCGCTCCTGACTCCCCTGGCTATGGCCAATCTGAACCACTTCCAATTACTTCACCCGACATTAATGATTTCGGTGATGGCCTAATTGAATTCTTAGATGTTTTAGGAGTTAAAGAAGTAGGTATGTATGGCTTCCACTCCGGTGGCGCTATTGCAATGAATGCCCATGTTCGTAACCCAGGACGTTTCACCGCACTTGCTTGTGGTGGTTATCCAATCTGGACAGATGCTGAAATGGCTCTCTACGCCAGCGGATATTTGCCTTCCTTTAAACCAACTGGCTATGGCGAACATTTAACTTGGGTCTGGTCACGCATTCTTGAACAGAGTTGGTTTTTTCCGTGGTTTAAGACAGAAGAGTCAACCCGTATGCGCAATGCCCACGATGATGTTGCGCGCGTAAATGCTCAAGTTTTAGAACTGCTAGATGCTGGTGATAATTACCAGCATGGTTATCGCGCAGTTTTATCTGCGCCGAGTGATATTCCGGCAGCGACCGAAAAACATAACCCAGTATTGATTGCTACCTATCAAGGTGACCCGCTTCTGATTCATCTAGATCGCTTGCCTGAACTACCAGCAGATTGGATTACTGGAAGTGCTGAAAATCCACTAGCGCTAGAAGATTTGTTTGGCGATTTCCTTAAGAAATATCCCGGACCTAGCTATGAAACCTTTAATACAGATACCGATCGTGGCTTTGTCTCTGTGGAAACCGCGCACTTTAACGGCGTTATTCAATGGAGCGGTGATTTAACAGCCTCAAAACTAACCCTTCACAATGTTGGGGAATCGAGTGAATTAGTTAAAACTGAGCAGGCTCTCGTAATTGATCTGCCGGGGCATGGTTTATCAGGTGATATCAGTGATGCAGCAACGCTTTCAGATTGGGCCTCTGTAGTTAAGGGCGCGATTACGAACCTCGGTGCTAAAAATATTACTTGCGTTGAAGGTGATCAGCTTTCGGCTCTTCTTGCGCTGGCAATAGCTAAATCCATAGGCGCTGATTGTGTTTGCGCGACCAGCGCTCACATTCCGACTGATGGCGAGAAGTGGCAAGTTGCTCAACCTGATTTAACGCCCGATCGTTTTGGAAGCCATTTAAATAGAGCGTGGCAGGTGGTTCGCTCTGGCCAATTCTTTTGGCCTTGGTTTGAAGCGAAAAACTCAAATGCAATTGCTTTTGATATGAGTCAGATAGACCCGGAGTATTTAGCGTTAGCTCACCGCGCATTACTGCGCGCACGGTCACGACAAAAGTTAACAGCTCTTTTGCTAAGCGTTGATAAAGCGCAATTAGTTGCCGATGCACCAAAGATTTCTAGTTGGCACGTAGCTGACTGGGCAATAAAGCGCGATGATATTTGGAGGCCGTAAATGTCACGTCCCTGGGTAGATTTCATAAATATCGATGAGCAACCATTGCAAACTTGCACCAACGAATTAGGCGCATTCACGTATCGAGAGTTTGCTAGTGGCACAACGCGTAACGAAGGAAAGAATTCTCCGATCATTGCGCCAGGAAAATCAATCATGCTTGAACTTGATGGCAATACAACAATTGTTTCGCACGCAGCACCCGTACAGATTCGCGCTTTTGTTTTTGAAGGCTCAGTCAAATTAGATGGCCAGGAAGTTAAGGAACGTAGCTACATTGAGATTGCAGCCGGTAGTCAGGTTCCGGCAATTACGACAAGTGGCAAAGCCAGAATATTTGTTACCTACGATGGCGAATACGCAATCACTTCAGCAAAAGCCGCAAACAATGAGATCGTAATCAAATACATGCAAGATATTGTTTGGCGTTCACCAATTGTTTCTGACTTCCCCGGTGGCGCTGCCCGTAAAGCCTTTTATGACCATGGTGATTATGGTTCAGGCGTATTAGGCATATTGCCCGAGTGGGAAAGCCCCTTTTATGAGTGGCACACTTTCAGCGAAGAAATTCTGATTGTCGAAGGCAGCATTATTTCTTCATTCGGGACCATGAATCGTGGTGCTTATTTGTCTCACCCAGGTGGCGAAGACACCGTGCATGGCCCGATGTATAGCAAAGAGGGCTGTTTAATGTTGGTTTTACGCGAAGGCCCAGTCGGAAACACATTCACACCTGCCGACCCAGCCGAGGTAGCATCGCGCAAGGAGTAAAGCTCTTATAGGAATTACAAATTATTTTAGACGGGATAAGCAATGCGCAATTTAGACGAACTACAGAAACTACATAGTTCAAAGTGGTTGCGCTACTCCGTTGATGTTTTGCCGATGCATGTTGCCGAAATGGATTTCGAAGTTGATCCCGGCGTTCGTGCAGTACTTGCCGAAATGATTATGAAGTCAGATCTTGGTTATTTAGGGCCAATCCCTGAAGTTCCCGAAGCATTCGTTGGTTTCGCAGAACGTCATTGGGGCTGGACACCGGATGCCGCACAGATTCGTATGACAACTGATGTTGGTGTTGGTGTTGTCGAAGTTATTCGTGCGCTGAGCAAGCAAGGTGACAAAGTGATTATCAATTCACCGGTTTACCACAGCTTCTATATGTGGCTTGATGAGTTAAAGCTAACGACTGTTGACGCACCACTGATTCACGAAGGCGATAATTGGCGCCTTGATCTAGCTGCAATCGAAGCACAGTTTAAAGCCGGTGCTCGTTTCATCTTGCTTTCTAGCCCACATAATCCAGTCGGTCGCATCCACACCCTCGAAGAGCTAACCGCAATTGCCGAGCTTTCCAATAAATACAACGCTTATGTAATTAGCGATGAAATCCACGCACCTCTTACATATGCTGATCAAAGATTTGTTCCTTATCTTTCAATTCCGGCTGCACAACGTCGCGGAATTATGGTTACTTCATCTAGCAAAGCCTTTAACTTTGCTGGCTTAAAAGCGGCAATCATCGTTTCTCAGAACCAAGAGATGTTCGAAGAGCTAAACGCGATGCCTGAAGCAAATCACTGGCGAGCCTCATTATTAGGCGGTTTTGCGATGGCAAAAGCCTTTAGTGACGGCGATAAATGGCTAGCTGAAACCATGACCCAGTTGGATCACAATCGTAAGTTAGTTAAAGAACTACTAGCTAAGTACCTGCCAGAAGCTAAATATGTAATTCCCCAAAACAGCTACCTAGCCTGGATAGATATCTCGCACTTAGGGCTCGGTGACAACGCATCTGATCTCTTAATCGAGAACAATAAAGTTGCATTTAACCCTGGCACAGAGTTTGGCGCTGAGTTCGGCGCCTACATTCGCCTTAATTTTGCTACCTCACCTGAGATTATCGAAGAAGGTATTAAGCGCCTCGCTTCTTAAGCACCTAACACTTCTTAAACTTTGGCACTGGAATATATCTCGTACTGCCAAGGCTTTAGTGTCAACGTGAGTTTTGTTTTAAGCATGGCAAGTTTGCCAGTAGTAAACAAATAGTAAGAACCATTTAGTTTAGTTAAATCAAGAGTGACTTTTTGTGTTGCTCCGGTTGCATTTATAACAGTTAAAATTTTATTAGTACCTTTAGTACGCGAGTAGGCAATCACCGAATTGTTATTTCCCGGTGTTGGCAACAACTTTGCAGTTGAATTATTCCAAAGCGCAGAATTTTTAGTCTTCAAGGAAATCAACTTGGTATAGAAAGCTGTAGTTGAGTTAGCAACAGTTAGGCCCGGTATTAAGTCTTTTTCAAAGAAAGCTAAACGTTTGGTGTTTCCAACTTCTTGACCCGAATAAATCAGCGGCATTCCTGGGTATGTGAAAGTCAGGGCAGCCATTGCCGATACCGCATCACCAAGTCGTTCAAACTCAGTACCGCTCCAACTGTTTTCATCGTGGTTAGTAATGAAATTCATTGGGAACGATCGAGTTGGATAAGTAAACGTTTGGTTTGTTGCCATTGCTTCTAGGTTGGCTCGACCTTTGCTGCCATCGGCGATTGCTTTAACTAAATCTTTAAGTTCCCAGTTGTAATTTGCAATAAAGGCATCATCAAGCAGGCTCTGCACGCTTTGGTCTTCAGCGAGCATAAATAGCGGCTTTATCGCCTGTAACTGAGTATTTGCTTGCTTCCAGAAGTCCGTTGGTACACCAGCTGCGACATCCGCTCGGAAGCCATCAACATCGAATGTCTTAACCCAGTAGCCCATCGCATCGATCATGGCTCTACGCATATCTTGATTTTTGTAATTCAACCAAGCAACATCAAGCCAATCATTATTTGGCGCCACAATATTGCCACTTCCATCTGTGTGATACCAAGACTTATTGGCGATCCATGGATTATCCCAACCAGAATGATTTGCTACCCAGTCGAGAATCACTTTAAAACCAAGCGAATGAGCCTTATTGACTAAAGATTTAAAGTCAGCTTCATTGCCAAACTCAGGGTTAATTCCTTTGTAATTAGCGACGGCATATGGCGAGCCAAGCGAACCGTTTCGCTTCAATTCTGAAATTGGATGAATTGGCATCAGCCATAAAATTTTTACGCCCAACTTTTGCAATCTTGGCAAGTGAGCTTCAAACGCTTTGAAAGTTCCAGCTTCGGTGTATTGACGAATATTTACTTCATAGATCGTCGCGCTATTTGCCCACGTTGGCAATACTGAATTGCTGTTATATGCAGTTGCAGGTTGCAGACCAAGAGCTGCGAATGCGAACATGGCAGCAATAGTAATCCGTACGCGTTTGGCAACCATGGCTAATTGTATTGAGAATGACTAAGATTTGACCATGATCACGATTCCAGAAACCGACCTAGTTGTTCACCCACTTTGCCTTGGTACAAATGTTTTTGGTTGGAGTGCTGATGAAGCAGAGTCCCATCA
>JBEINS010000086.1:0-4819 GCA_040377985.1 Candidatus Planktophila sp.
AAGTGATCTCGATGGATTGACGGACAATCAGATTGCGGCCTGCAGAGCTGCCGCGGAATCCCGCGGCCTTAAAGATAAATGGCTGATCACAGCTATGAATTTCACCGGACACCCCCTGCTGAGCTCTTTAACGAACCGAGCACTTCGCAAAAAAGTCATGAACAACTCTCTGCTCAAAGGAGATCGCAATAACGACAATGACACGAAAGAAGTTCTGCTCAGCACGGTGAAGTTACGAGCCGAGAGAGCAAAACTGTTTGGCCTAAAAACACATGCCGAGTTTGTTCTTCAGGAACAAACCGCTGCCAATCCAGCAAATGTTCATTCAATGTTGCGCAAGTTAGCACCGGCAGCCGTTAAGAACGCACAGCGCGAAGGGCAAGATATCCAGGAAATCATTTCGCGAGATGAGACCTATGACTTAGCGAGCTGGGATTGGGATTTCTACACTGAAAAAGTACGAGCTGAGAAATACTCACTAGACACCTCTGCGATGAAGCCATACTTTGAGTTAGAGAGTGTGCTGGTAAATGGTGTCTTCTTTGCTGCTGAAAAACTCTATGGACTGACTTTTAAAGAGCGCCCTGATTTAGTTGGCTACCACCCTGAGGCAAGAGTCTTCGAAGTATTTAATGAAGATGGATCGACTGTTGGTCTCTATCTCGGAGATTTCTACACTCGCGATTCAAAGCGTGGTGGAGCTTGGATGAACTCGCTGGTTCGTCAGAGCAGACTGCTTGATCAGAAACCTGTTGTTGTAAACAATATGAATATCTCAAAGCCACCTCAGGGTGAACCAACTTTGCTCTCATATTCCGAGACGACAACACTCTTCCATGAGTTCGGACATGCTATTCATGGTCTGCTTTCAAACGTTACCTATCCGAGAGTTTCAGGCACTTCGGTACAAAGGGACTTTGTTGAATTTCCATCGCAAGTAAATGAAATGTGGATTTTGTGGCCGGAGGTTCTTGATAACTATGCGATTCACTATCAGACAGGGGAGCGACTCCCACAAGAATGGGTAGAAAAGTTAAATGAATCCGCGACATTTAATGAAGGGCACGCAACTACAAGTTATTTAGCGGCAGCAATTCTTGATCTGGCCTGGCACTCACTCGAAGACATCTCGAAGGTGACTAGCGTTTCAGAGTTTGAAGATCAAGCAATCCGCGATTATGGGTTGGACTATGCACCGGTTCCAACTAGATACCGATCCACCTACTTTTCCCATATTTTCGCAGGCGGATACTCAGCCGGTTACTACGGCTATATCTGGAGTGAAGTACTAGATGCCGATACGGTCGAATGGTTTAAGGAAAACGGTGGTCTATCGCGCAAAAACGGCGACCATTTCCGCAACACACTAATGAGCCGCGGCGGGTCAGTTGACTCAATGCAGATGTTTCGGAATTTCAGAGGCCGAGATGCGCAAATCGAACCTCTATTAAGACGCAGAGGCTTAACCCAGCCAGCCTAAATCAGTTCTGATCACAACTTGAAAGGATTCACAGAGTTATGAGCTCTACGGAAACAGATTTGCTCGCGATTGCGAACCAAGTGCTTGAGTCTTACCCACTCGAAATCAAAGAAGTCGCCTTGATCAACAATGAGTACAACGCGACCTTCAAAGTTTTGACGACGGACGGAACTCATTACGCGCTTCGAATAAATGTAAATTCACCGAGATCTATCGAAAATTTAACGGCTGAAATTGCGTGGGTTAATTTCCTGCGTGATGACGCAAGAGTGAAGGTGCCGCACCCAATCTCAACTACTAAAGATCAATACTTCGTAACGGTTACTAACGATTTAGGAAATAGTGAGTTCAAGTGCGTTCTCTATTCTTGGTTAGAGGGCGAAGAACTTGGAGATGAACCAACTCCAGAGCAGATCCGGTCGCTGGGCGCGGCGATGGCAACTCTGCATGTGAGTTCGAAGGATTTTAAACTTCCAGCAGGTGCCGGACTTCCTTCTTTTAAAGACCCAATGTGGGAGACCGAAGATTTCCTGTTAAGCGAAAAAAGTGTGCTCGATCCCGAAGCACAGTCCTTGATAGCGCAGGCATTATCAGTAATAAAATCAGAGATTGACACGCTTTACCGTCAGCACTCGCAACAAATCATTCATGCTGATCTCCACGGGTGGAATGTTATGTGGCACAAAGGCCAGGTAGCTGTCTTCGATTTTGATGACTGCGGTATCGGGTTGCCGATTCAAGATTTAGCAACCGCAATCTATTACCTCGATACCCCAGAGCAGGATGCCGCCCTCAAGGAAGGCTACGCCTCAGTTGCTCCGTTGCCCGAGTATTCCGAAAGCCAGATGCAGATGTTTATGATTCAAAGACGAATTATCTTGCTTAACTATCTATACGAAACTTCAAATGAAGAACATCGCGCCATGATTCCGGAATACCTCGAAGAATCTTTACGCCGAATTAGTAAGTTTCTTCAACTTTAACTAGAGCGTGGACGATACTGGGATCGAACCAGTGACCCCTTCCATGTCAAGGAAGTGCGCTACCGCTGCGCCAATCGTCCGTGGGTGCGCCGAATATTACCCCACATATCTAGATCCTCGAAATGTCTAAAACTTAAGCGCTAGAGCCTTAGCTAGAGAGGGTGTTAGCCAATCTACGTAAGTAGCGGTGAAATGCCACTGATCAAAGTAGACCAACTTGTTATCAATTATTGCCGGACACATATAGGCATCACATGCCCAAGCAACGGTATCAATGAAGGTGGCTTTAATCGCTAATGCGGCGGCTTGCTCGATCTTATTGATCGAGTTGTTATCTGCCTTAGTACGCACTGACGCACAAATGCTGATAGTTACTCCAGGCTTGCTGACGCAGTTGATCGAATCCGTAGTCATGCTGGGGTTATTACCGATCACAGCTAGCTTCTTGGTATAGGAACTCAAGGTAGCTAGAGCTTTAGGAAACTCTTTCGCCCATAGAGATTCAGTATCAAAATCAGATTTTTCGCCATTGACTACTGCCGGTTTCCATTGATCTGTGACAATCAAAATATCTGGCTTTGCGTTCTTAATCTTAGGAAGAACAAGTTGTTGCCACTGCTGACATTCAGTAAATGGTCGATTTAATTGATATGACCAAACTGGAGCCTCAATCAATGGACAGGCTAGCTTGGCATACAACTCAACTCGATAACCGTTCTTCTTGGCGATCGCATCAATGGCTGGCATCCACATTGAAGCGTGTGAGTCGCCATAGAGAACAATTAATTTACTGCCGTTGGAATCGCCGCCGGCGCACTCCGGGACTCTGACATCAGCAAAGTCAATCGAACAAGTACTTGTCTCCTTTAGCCATTCACTTTTATCAGTTCTAGCACTAGTCAAGCTCGGAGTTAAATTCACTGGAAGTTTACTTATCTTCATCGCATTTGATATCGCTGACAAGATTGGATCAACTGTTGCTTTAGGCGCTTTAACCCAGATTAACTTCTTCTTAACTAGTTGACAGTTGTATTTCTCCTTGGCAATCGTGGTTACGTTTCCGGCCTTTGAGCACGATCCACCAGCTTTGTTGGTAACGGCATGAGCACTCGGCGTCAGCGTAAATAGCAGCGCAATAAGCACGATTCGTAGAGTTGTTTTCATAATCAACCTTTCACAAAGAAGTAGCTACCGATAACGCTAAGAGTTAGTGCGCTAGCTCCCAAAACAACAGTAATTCCGGGATGTTGAACCAGATACTTATTGAACCTGATCGGGTTCTCAAATAGATGATGTGTTAAAGCAGCTAATGCGAAAGTGATTACAAACAGCGCGATCAAATCACCATTCGTTAAAGGGGTGAACGAGAGCTGACGATGTAATTCGATGACCGGCCAATGCCATAGGTAAAGCACAAAGGATAAATCTCCCAGGTAGTGCATTACTCGATTGCTCAGAAGCAACTTAATTCTTGGATCTGAAACATTAAGCAGTAAACCTGTTGCTAATAAGACGGGAACAATTATGAAGCCGGGGATTTGATTGCTGGAATTTACTAAGAGCAGTGAGAGCAAGAGAACAGCTAAAGCGATCCGCTGAAGTAGTCTTGGTGAATTTCTAGTTCCGATAATCGCGAGGATCGCACCTAAGCACAGCTCCCAAATTCGAGTTTGGGTCGCGAAATAGGTAAGGGTCTGCTCGATCATGAAAATTGAGGAAAATGAAGTAATTCCGATTACCGAAACCACCGCCAGGAGTACCTTTTTTGAATGAGTTCTGAAAAGTAGAACGATGAGAAGCAGGAGGATTGGCCAAACTATGTAGAACTGCTCTTCAACGGCTAACGACCAATAATGCTGAAGCAGTGGCGAGGAAGTACCTTGGCCAAAATAGTCGACCTTTAGTGAGTTGAAATGCGAATTTGCGAAAAATAGTGTGGACCATCTGGCATCACGTAAGTTTTCGTTTCCCACTACTGGTCCGAGATACCGATAAGCGAGAAAAACTGAAACCCAAATTACAAGTAGCGCCGATGGCAAGATTCGGCGAATACGTCTAGCGTAGAAAACTAACAAACTGTGTCTGGTGTTATCGAGTGCGGAGAGCTCCATCAGCTGGCTGGTAATTAAATAGCCAGAGAGCAAGAAGAAGATGTCTACGCCGAGAAAGCCACCAGGGAGTAAATCAGGGAATAGATGGTTAGTTATTACCGCTAGAACTGCCAAGGCACGCAGGCCTTGAATCTCACGACGGTGTGAGAGTTTTGCGGTCATTAGCGTTCAGTTAGATTTTCGATGGTTAAGCCTGGTGAATTCTCACTATTTATCAGCTCGCCATACATTGATCTGGTTTGGCT
>JBEINS010000065.1:0-5967 GCA_040377985.1 Candidatus Planktophila sp.
CGAAGATGCCAATAACGCTCGCAAACTTGGACGTCGCTATGCCCAATTAGGTCCGGTTGTTTCGGGTTATCGAGTTTGGCGCGCAGCTGAAGATGATCTTGCTGCTGGTCGTGAGATGGCTGCCGAAGATGCTGATTTTGCTGCCGAAATTCCAGCTCTTGAAGAAGCTGCCCTTATTGCAGGTGACAAGCTAGAGGAATTGTTATTGCCGCGAGATCCCAATGATGATCGTGACGTTATTTTAGAAGTTAAAGCTGGCGCCGGCGGCGATGAGTCTGCTCTATTCGCTGGTGACTTATTGCGTATGTATATGCGTTATGCCGAAAAACGTAATTGGAAAGTTGAAATTATTGATGCCACTGAAAGTGAAATGGGTGGCTATAAAGATATTTCGGTAGGCGTTAAATCAAAAGGCACCGCAGCCCCTGGCGAATCTCCGTATGCGCGCTTGAAGTTTGAAGGTGGTGTGCACCGCGTGCAACGTGTGCCAGAGACTGAATCTCAGGGCCGAATTCACACATCTGCAGCAGGCGTACTGATCTTGCCGGAAGCTGAAGAAATCGATGTTGAGTTAAACATGAATGATGTCCGCGTAGATGTTTATCGCTCATCTGGCCCGGGCGGTCAATCAGTTAACACCACTGACTCAGCTGTTCGCTTAACTCACGTGCCAACTGGCATTGTGGTTTCATGTCAGAACGAAAAGAGCCAGTTACAGAATAAAGAATCTGCTTTGCGTATTTTGCGCGCCCGTTTATTAGTAGATGCCCAAGAGAAAGCTGATGCAATTGCTTCAGCTGAACGTAAGAGCCAGGTGCGCACAGTTGATCGTTCTGAACGTATTCGTACCTATAACTACCCAGAAAATCGCTTGAGTGATCACCGCGTTAATTACAAATCAAATAATTTAGATGCCGTATTAAATGGCGAGCTCGATGATGTTATTCAAGCTTTGCTTGATGCCGACAAAGCTGCCAAATTAGCATCAACTGAAAAGTAAGTTCACAGGAAAAAATGCAGATCAAGGCGCTGATTAGTGATGGCAAAGCGCAGATCGAAGCTGCTGGATATTCAGCCGTTGATGCTGAAATTCTATTGGCTCACCTTTTAGGTTTAACTCGCATGGAGTTACATAACCCGATTGCACTTGAACGGGCATTGGCAGAGGTCACTGATGAAAGTGCGATTGTCGATGGTTACGCCGAATTAGTTAAGCGTCGCTGTAACCACGAACCAGTGCAGTACTTAACGGGTACTGCCGGTTTTCGTAACTTAGATTTAGTAGTTGGTCCAGGCGTCCTAGTCCCTCGTCCAGAGACTGAAGGACTAGTTGAAGAAGTACTAAAACACATCGCTAATTTATCCGGCCCAGTTTCAGTAATTGATTTAGGCGCCGGCTCAGGTGCGATGGCAATTTCTATTGCAACAGAGGCTCCAAATACTCATGTAATAGCGGTTGAAAAGAGTGCAGATGCCATCGAATGGCTCAAGCAAAACGTGGCTTTCTACGATGAAAATATTCGTATAGTTCAAGGCGATGTTGCCGAAGTTCTAGAAGGTGTTAAGTGCGATGTCGTTGTGGCAAATCCGCCGTATGTGCCAGATTCGCAACCACTGCCAAAAGATGTTGCCAACTTCGAACCAGCGATTGCGCTATTTGGGGGCCCTGATGGGTTAGAACTACCAAAGCGATTCATTGATGCAGCAGCCCGATTGTTAAAGACCGGGGGATTGCTCGCAATTGAACATACTGAAACCCAAGGGGATTCAATCGCTAAATTACTTAGTACTGACTTTACCCAAATATCATTACATCTTGATCTAACTGGCCGGCCACGATGGACAAGTGCGATTAGGGGCAATCAATGAGCGAGATAGTGAAATTAACTTCTGAAGACTTTGCTGCCCAGGTGGCTCTAGCCGCTAAAGCTATTCGCGATGGTTATGTAATCGTGGTACCACTTGAACACAGTTACGTATATTTGTGCGACGCCTTTAGCCACGATGCAGTTCGCACGATGCATGTTATGCGTGGTGATGCATTGGGTGTTGCAGCCCAAGTTTTGATTTCAGATGCGGCCCGAGCGGTCGGAATTATTCGTGACTCGAGTGAAGAACTTCAAAAGTTGACCAATGCATTCTGGCCCGGGTTGTTATCAGTAACGGCCAAGCCACAGCTAGCACTTAACTGGGATCTAGGTGATGATCGCAATTTAGATCGCATCAATGTGCGAGTACCGGCTGCTGATTTTGCTCGAGCAATCACTGCCGAAGTTGGCCCACTAGCAACAGCAAGTGCCACACTTGCTGGGCAACCAGCAATAAATAGCATTGATGACATCTCAATTGATGGAACTCACTTGGCATTGATTTTTGATGCTGGCTCACTTACTAAAGGACAACCAACGACAATTGTTGAAACTACCGAAACTGGGCTCAAAGTCGGGCGAATTGGGGCGATCTCACAGGCGCAGTTGGCCGAAGTCACGCCTGATATCTCGCTCATAGGTAACTAGTCCTAATAAGATTGCGTAATGAACGAAGATACTTTCTACGGCCCAGATTTCGAGCTACTTTCAAAGCAAGATCCAGATATTGCTGGAGTTGTTTTATCTGAGCTAAAGCGCCAACAACAGAGTTTGCAACTAATTGCTAGTGAAAACTTTACTTCCCGCGCCGTACTTGCAACTCTTGGTTCAACTCTTTCAAATAAATATGCCGAAGGTTATCCAGGCAAGCGCTACTACGGTGGTTGCGAAGAAGTTGATAAGGCCGAAATTATTGCCATTGATCGCGCCAAAGAACTTTTCGGTGCTGAACACGCAAACGTGCAACCGCATTCAGGTGCCAGCGCAAACGTTGCGGTTTACCAAGCATTTACTAAACCAGGCGATACCGTGCTTGCAATGTCGCTGCCTCACGGCGGTCACTTAACTCATGGTTCAAAAGTTAACTTTTCCGGCAAGTGGTTTAACGTTGTTTCATATGGCGTTCGTCAAGATAACGAACTAATTGATTACGATCAATTGCGCGATCTAGCTATTGCCAACAAGCCAAAGATGATCTGTTCAGGTGCTACCGCTTATCCAAGTTTGATCGACTTTGAAAAAGTTCGCCAGATCTGCGATGAAGTTGGCGCAATCATGTGGGTTGATGCAGCGCACTTCATTGGTCTAGTTGCCGGCAAAGCGATTCCATCGCCTGTGCCGTATGCAGATGTTGTTTCATTTACAACACATAAAGTTTTGCGTGGCCCTCGTGGCGGCATGATTTTGACTAAGGGCGAACATGCAGCCGCGATCGACAAGGCAGTTTTCCCAGGCATGCAAGGTGGCCCAATCATGTCGGCAGTTGCTGGCAAAGCTGTGGCGCTTAAAGAATGCGCTCAACCGGCTTATCAAAAGTATGCCAAAGACGTTATTACTAACGCTAAAGCCCTTGCTGCAGGCTTAGAAGCTGAAGGCATGCGCGCAGTTTCCGGCGGTACCCAAACTCACTTAGCGCTAATCGATATTCGTAGTACTGGCGTTAATGGCAAAGTTGCTGACGAACGTTGTGGGTTAGCTGGCATCAGCTTGAACAAGAATTCAATTCCATATGACCCAGAAGCGCCATCAGTAACAAGTGGTATTCGAGTTGGTTCGCCAGCGACTACTACCCAAGGCATGGGCGTTAACGAAATGAAAACTATTTCTAACTTAATTGCTCGCGCAGTTAAGAATGAAGACGAGAGTAAATTTGCTGGCATCAAGGCTGAAGTTCATGCTTTGACTGCGCAATTCCCCATCTACGAAGCTTAAGCAGCTCGATTTTAAATGCGTGAATATCTAGTAACTCTGCTGATCGCAGCAGCGCTCTGCTATTTAATTACCCCGTTAGTTCGCAAGTACACAATTAAGTTTGGCGCAGTCGCTCAAGTTAGATCACGCGATGCTCACACCACACCGACTGCTCGTTGGGGTGGGGTAGCAATGTGGCTCGCGATGACGTTTACATTCTTAATTGTCAATCACTTCTCATTAGTTGGAAAATCATTTGGTCGCGAAGCTCAAGGAATTTTCTTGGCTGCCACATTCATAGTTTTACTTGGAATGGCAGATGATCGCTATGAACTTGATTCACTAACTAAGTTAGCCGGCCAGGCATTGGCTGCCGGAATTTTATTGCTCTACGGTGTTCAAGTTCTCTGGATTCCAGCTAGTGAAGTTATTACCTTGCCAGCCAGTATCGGTCAGTTCTTAACGGTATTAATCGTGCTGGTAACGATAAATGCGGTGAACTTTATAGATGGGTTAGATGGGCTAGCTGCCGGAATTGTGGCCGTATCTGCTGCTGCATTCTTTGCTTTTTCTTACTTATTAGCAGTTGTTTATGGCTTTTCGCGCGCTGGCGCTCCGTCCCTTATGACAGCTGTAATCATTGGCGTTTGCATTGGTTTCTTGCCACATAACTGGCACCCGGCCCGCATCTTCATGGGTGATTCTGGTTCGATGTTGCTCGGTTTAGTTTTAGCAGCATCTGCAATTACCTTAACTGGCCAGATTGATCCAAATGCAATATCTGAGGCAAAACTTGGACCAACGTTGCTGCCGCTATTTCTACCTTTTGCAGTTTTAGCTATTCCACTTTCAGATTTAGTACTGGCAATTATCAGACGTTTGGCAAAAGGAAAATCACCTTTCTCTCCCGATAAAGAACATCTTCATCATCGCTTGATGAGTGCCGGTAAGACGCAACAGCGCACCGCAGTGATTATGTATTTGGCAACAGCGACAATTGCATTTCCAGTCACGATCGCTGCATTTGAACCTATTTGGGTCGCAGCACTTTCGGCCATAGTTCTACTTGCAATAACAGTTTCGGTATATCGATTAAAACTTGAAAAGGTGGCGAAAATTAATGGCTAAGAATGATCCAGAGAGTCAGTTACTGCGCGGTGCGCTGATTCCATCATTTGCAGTTGGCATAGTTGCAATCGCAATTGCTACTTTTGTGCAAGGCAAAGCTGGTTTATTTGGCGCAATACTTGCTCAATTCATCGTGGTGATCTTCTTTGCAGTCCATCTCTTTGTCTCCAGGCTTTCGACCAAACTAGATCCATTAAGCACATTCGCACTTGCGCTCTTTTCTTACTTTGCCAAACTTCTCTTACTAACTGGATTCCTAATTGCCTTAACTCGGCTAACTTCGCGAGATACGATCGATCGTGCCAGTTTTGGAATAACCGCAATTGCCCTGACTTTTGCCTGGCTAGGCGGGGAAATTGCTAGTTACTTGAAATTGCGGTTGCATTTACCCCTACCCCCTAAATCGGGCCAGCAGTAAGATCGCTGGGTAAGCGCAATAAATAGGTAAGGAGCTCGAAATGGCAATGAAAGATGAAGGCAACGCCCTCTGGTCGATCTTTGGCTATCTCCTTTCCGGCATGCTCTTTTGGGGCGGGGTTGGGTATGGGCTGGATAAATGGCTCAACCAGGGCTACTTCCTTTTAATTGGCCTGCTGCTGGGAATTGGCGCTGCGATCTACCTGGTTTGGCTCCGATTCGGCCGCGAATAAGCCTGAAAAAGTCTCAGCCGCTAGTAACCCAATCCACAGTGGTTGGATTTCACACAGGTGCCCCTTAAGACATAAGGTTGCCCCGTCTTAGTTGGTATCTGGATTAAAAAGGGGTGTGCGTGCGCTCGCTATTTAGACTTAGCGGAGAAGGCGAGGGATTCGTCCCGCCAAGCAGCAACGACTTTGAATTGCCACCCGTTTTTGGCGATAACGCATTTACCACTAAACCAATTCTTCTAGTTTTCTTATCGGTAATTTTAGTTTCCGTTTTCTTCTTACTTTCATCACGTAAAGCAGCAGTTGTTCCTTCCAAGCTGCAATTCGCGGGTGAATCAATCTATAGCTTTGTGCGCAATGACCTAGGCCGCGACATTATCGGCCACGAATTCATGCGCTTTGTGCCTTACTTA
>JBEINS010000107.1:0-3988 GCA_040377985.1 Candidatus Planktophila sp.
AGAGTATGACCTAAGAAAATTAATTCAGCGTTGTGTTTTTCAGCTACTGCATCAAGTGCGGCGTAGCGAGCTCGGCGTGCGGATGCTTCTAACCCATCAACCATTTCGACATCGACTTTAACGATTTCGATTTGGGAAATTCCTAATTCCGAAAGTTGCGCGAAAGCTTTAGTAGCTTGATCACCAGAATTTTTCTGTAGTTGATGATCAATAGTTACACCCACCAAATTAATCAACGCATTTTTAGATTCCGGAACAAGTGCTGCAGCAAGTGCTAATGAATCCGCTCCGCCTGAGACTGCAACTAAGACAGTGTCTCCTGCGCTGCAACCAGAAAGGCACTCACGCACAGCACTACGAATTGCTACCGTTGCTGGGTTTGTGCTCACGGGGTTAAGACTAGACCCGACCACCAAATGGCATTAAGCCCTTAACGCTATAAATATTTGAGTAAAGCAGACCCTTACCCTTTGAATTTGCTTCCCACATCATGCCGTTTCCAGCATAAATCGTGATGTGGTGAATGCTCGAGATGGTTCCCTTATATGAGTAGAACAAGAGATCGCCAGGCACTAACTCGGTGAGTTTCACATGCTTGGTGTAGCCGGAATAAAGTGCTGAGTTTAAGCGATCCCAGTTTGGCCAGCCTAAGCCAGCAGATTTATAGGCGGCATAAACCAAACCTGAACAATCAAATGAGTTAGGACCTTCGGAGCCCCAGATATATGGCTTGCGAGCCAGAACTTGTTTCTTGGCAAAAGCCACAGCAATATCTCGTTGGGCTTGAGTAGTGCGAATAGTTGATCGGCCTTTAAAGCCCAGATCTGGCCAAATTTTTGATTGATTAGGCGTTATCGCTGCTTGCCCAGCTTGTGCTTCTTCAAGCAAAGCTAGCTGACGTTGTTGTTCTAGAGTTATTCGAACATTCTTTGCTTTGGCTAAATCCTTAATTAATTTATCTTGGACGGCACGCAATTTATCAACTTCTTTTTGTTGCAGCGCTTTGGCATCATCGGCAACTTTCTTGGTTGCGGCAACTTTTTCAGTAGCGGCAACTTGCTTAACTTTGGCTGCATCGGCTACAACTTTCGCTGCACGCGCAATAATTTCGGCCGCCTTAAATCGTTCAAGCGCCGCAGTATTTTGGTCACCTAGTGATTGTAAAATTGTAATTCGATCAATCAAATCTTGTGGACCATTAGCACTTAGAAGTGGTTCGATATCGCTAAAGGTGCCGCCCATCATGTAAGCATTTACTGCCAATTTACCAATGGTTCGATGTGCACCAGCAACTTCTGCTGCGGTCTTGCGTGCATATTCAGCAGCAGCATTTGCATCGGCAGTCGCTTTTGCTAATTCTGCTTTAGCTTTCACATAAAGAGCCTGTGCTGCATTTGCTTGTGCAGTGAGTGCTTTTAAAGTCATATTTGCTGCCGCTAATTTTTTAGCTGCTGCATCAGCTGCTTTCTTTTTTGCTGCTTCGGCTTTTTTAGCAGCTTCAATCTGCGCCAAAGTTGGTTTTGGGGAAGCGGCATAAACAGTCGTGCTACTACCTAGAAAAGTAAGCGCGACTGCGAGGGCAATGAGCCGCTTCGACATGTTCTTAGGATAAATGGGGCACCTTGGAAAAGAGCTAGACGCGCCCCAGCGTCATTAGCTAATTAAGCCCGCGCTAATTAGATACGTCACGTCGCTTGAAAAGGGTGATCACAATCGCTGTGCTTGCCACCAAATAGATTGAAACCATTGATATTGCGTGGGTATAAGAAATATCAGTCGTGCCACCTACTGCAATGATGGACATCAAATTTCCGGGCATCCAATTACCTAAGCTTGATTTAACTGCAACCAGAATATTTTCCACAATTAACAACCAGATAACACCCAGGGAAATCGCACTGATTGGCGAGCGAAGCAGAAGTCCCAAAATCATGCCAACTGTGCCGAATGCTATTACCGATAAAAGCACATTTCCAAAAGTTTTCGCCATTTCTTGAAGTGCATCAGAAGTTACCCACGCATCGGTTTCAACTTTCGCTCTACCGGATAAACCAAAAGCTAGTGACATGCTGACGACTGCAGCCAGAATCACCATCACGATTGCAAATGAGGCCATAGATACATACTTGCCAAGCAGCAACTGCAACCGACGTGGTTGGCGCACAAGTAAATTTCGCAAAGTTCCGTAGGTATATTCCTGAGCGGTTTGCGCTGCAAATACACAGAGAGCGACGATTCCTAATAAACCGGCTGCATTACTAAAGCCAATAGTTAAACCGCTTGGTAGTTGCAATATCTCGCGAGAAATCATGTTGCCACGATCGGAATTTCCTTGTGGAGAATCAATTAACAAGAACAATAAGGAGGTAACTAAGCCAGTTAAACCAGCTGATGCCAGCATGGTGCCGAGAAATAGTGTTGGCCGACGAAGTTTGCGCCACTCTGATCTAAATACCCGAGCTTTAAATATCTGGTTCATTCGGAATCCCCCGTCATTTCGAAGAAGGTTTCTTCTAGGCTGGGCAACATCGGTGATAGTTGCGAGAGCGTGATGCCCATGGCAAAGGCTGATTTATTAAGTTCAGCTGCCCATTCGGCTGGTCCTTCGATATGTGCAACACCGCTGCGAATCGTTGATTTATGACCTGCAGCTGCGGCAATTTCCGAAATCTTTGGTAAATCACTTTCGTTTGGCGTTTTAACCAAGATGAATGGTTGTTGTGCCAAAAATAAGTCTTCGATCTTGCCGGCGAATAGAACTTTACCCTTGCGCAACATAACCAGATGTTGACTTATTAGTTCGAGCTCTGAGAGCAGGTGCGAAGAAACAAAAACTGTGGTGCCTTCTTGCGCTAGTGATTTCAATAAATCTCTAACTTCTTGAATGCCTTCAGGATCTAACCCATTAGTTGGCTCGTCGAGAATTAACAACTTTGGATTAGGTAGAAGTGAGGCAGCAATTCCAAGTCGTTGTTTCATGCCTAGTGAATAAGTTTTATATTTCGAATTTCCACGATCACCTAAGCCAACTCGCTCAAGGAGTGATTGCACGTGATCAGTTCCGTAGCCACCCAAAGTTGCCAATACATTTAAATTTTCACGCCCTGTTAGCGCTGGATAGAAAGCTGGGCCTTCGATCATTGCGCCAACACTGGCTAAATATTTTTCTGGATGCTTAATTGAGTGACCCAAGATTTCACCGGTGCCACCAGTTGGTGAGATCAAGCCCAGCAGCATTCGAATCGTGGTGGTCTTACCTGACCCATTTGGCCCAACGAAACCACACACAGTTCCCATTGGTACTTCGAAATTAGCGTGTGACACCGCAAAGGTATCGCCGTATTTCTTGCTTAAATCCTGGACTGCTACTGCGAGATTACTCATGCCCACCACAATAGTCCTTCCCCTTACACTTAGCGAATGAGTAAAGATGCCTGGGGTTATCAAGAACCCAACCGCCGCCCTGCCCCGAATTGGAAGGTTAATCCACAAACTTCTCAGGTTCGCGCTGGCTTAACCCGCACTGGTTTTGGCGAGACTTCTGAAGCGCTCTTTCTAAACAGCGGTTTTACCTATTCTTCTGCGCAAGAAGCTGAAGATTCCTTTACCGATGAAACTGATCACTTTGTTTATAGCCGATTTGGTAACCCAACAGTTGCCATGTTTGAAAATCGGTTAGCTGAACTTGAAGGCGCCGAACTTTGTGTAGCGACTGGTTCTGGAATGTCTGCCATGTTTGCATCCGTTGCTTGCATGGTTAAAGCCGGAGATCGTGTTGTTGCATCGGCCGCGATGTTTAGCTCTTGTCATGTTGTATTAACTGAGTTCTTGCCAGCCTGGGGTGTTGAAGTTGAACTTGTTAAAGGCACCGAAGAAAAAGTTTGGGCTGAAGCGCTAAGCAAGCCGACCAAAGTTGTTTTCCTCGAATCTCCAAGTAACCCATTAATGGAAATTGTTGATATTCGAATGATTTCCGACTTGGCACATA
>JBEINS010000026.1:0-9192 GCA_040377985.1 Candidatus Planktophila sp.
GCTGCAATCTTTGGTTCAGACTCGAGCATCTGCGCAGCTCACTAATTTAGATTTCACTCCACTCGGTGAAAATCTAGTTATGAGCGTTGATGGCGCAAGTGGTTCGCTTGAAGATATGGTCAAGAAAGTTGATAACGGACTTCTGCTGACAACGCTTTGGTATATCCGCATGGTTGATCCAAACTCACTACTTCTAACTGGTTTAACTCGCGACGGTGTTTATCACGTTAAGGGTGGCGAAGTTGTAGGAGCAACCAATAACTTCCGCTGGAATGATTCTCCAGTTAGCGCTCTATCGCGTATCGCTCATGCAGGTGCTAGCCAATGGACGCAACCACGCGAATGGGCTGGAGATATGACAAGTATGTCTATGCCACCTTTGGTCATTAAAGATTTCAATATGTCGACTGTGAGCCCAGGCAACTAAACATGCAGACCGGACGAAGTGTTGTCTATGCTCGAAACGGTGGAGCCGCTGCTAGTCAGCCATTAGCAGTAAGTGCCGCGATCAAAATTCTTAAAGATGGTGGCTCCTTTATCGATGCTGCGATTGCGCTAAGCGCGGTCATCTGTGTTGTCGAACCCGGAGCATCGCACTTGGGTGGAGATGCATTTCTCGTTACTCATCACAGTGCCACCAAAAGTAATCTGGCTTTTAACGGCAGTGGCGAAGGTTCACATGCCGCGACCCTAGAAAACTATCAGGGTGGAATTCCACTTCACGGATATAAATCTGGAACTGTGCCAGGGCTAGTTTCTACCTGGTTTGAAGCTCATAAGCGTTACGGAAAGCTGCCCTTCGAACAGCTCTTAGCGCAGGCAATCGATTATGCTGAAAACGGATTTCCAGCAAATGCAGGTTTTGTTAATAGAATCAAAGCGCATCTGTCAACTACTCCTGATACTCAAGTGTTTGTTGATATGGGAATTGAAGTCACTGTAAAAATTGGTGATGTAGTTATTCAAAAGGATTTGGCTCGTTCACTCAAGGAAATCGCAGCCGGCGGTCGCTCTGCTTTCTACGAAGGCCGCATCGCCGCGCAACTTGTAAAGGGTTCAGCAGGCTGGTTTGGTGCCGAAGATTTGAAAGCACACACCACTCGAGTGCTAGATCCACTCTCGGTTAAATATCGTGACATCACGATTTATGGACAGCCTCCGCCAACTCAAGGAATGATTTTGATGGAAGAGCTTTTGATTAATGAGAGATTTGACCTTGCTTCACTATCTCAATCTGATCGAATTCACATTGGAGTTGAATCCAAAAAGGTTGGCTTTGCTGACCGAAATGAGATTCTAGGCGACCCAGAATTTGTCACAGTTAATACTGAAAGAATTCTTTCCAAGGATCATATTGATCAGCGCGTGAGTGCTATCTCAATGGCAGCTGCCGGTATTGATATTGCCCCGATAAATGAAGGCAGCGATACAACTTACTTTTTAGTTTCAGACTCTGAAGGTAATGCGGTTTCCTGGATTCAATCGGTATTCCATGGCTTTGGCAGTTCTTGGGTAATTCCGGAAACTGGAATTTTACTAAACAACCGCTTAACTGGATTCTCACTTAATCCGACTTCGCCAAATGTGATTGCACCCGGAAAGCGACCAGCACATACTCTCAATGCATTTACCGCGGTGCACCCCGATGGTTCTTTGTATCTGGTGGGCGGAACACCCGGTGCCAATATTCAGGTTCAGACCAATCTACAGTTACTCACAAATGTGATTGATCTAAAGCTCAATGTGCAAGAAGCGATCGAGGCGCCGCGTTGGCAGCATCTCAACGCACCCGGACTTAGTTCTGCTCAAGAGTCAGGCCTTGGTGTTCTAGAGATTGAAGAACGTGTACCAGCCAGCGTATTTGAAGAGCTAAAAGCTAAAGGCCACCAGGTAGTAGCTCTTTCGCCTTGGGGGCATGGATCTTCAGCGCAACTCATGGAAGTAATGGCCAACGGCACTCATGCATTCGGATCAGACCCTCGTTGTGAAGGTCATGCATCAGGGGTGTAGGTAGCGTTACAACTGAGATTGGTATCAATTGGATTGTTGATTTACTCCGCGAATTGCGCGAAGTCCATCAGATGGCCACATTAGTAAAGTATTAACCGAACATGGGCCAATATCCATATGGAAAACTGATTCAATTGGTGCACCTAGACAGATTGCAACGGCTGTTTTAATCACACAGTTATGTGTTACTACTGCAACAGTTTGTCCTGGGTATTCTGAAAGTATTTTTGAGAGGGCAGCTTCCACCCGAGCTGTGATTTCTTCCCATGATTCACCACCGGCTGGCTTAAAACTTAAATCGGTTAACCACTTCTCGTAATCTGCGGGGTATTGCGCTTTTACTTCTTCAACTGAAAGACCATCCCAGTAGCCGAAATCCATTTCGAACCAGATCTCATCGAGACTAATTGTTAAACCAGTGCTTTGTGAAATCATCTCAGCTGTCTCTTTAGTTCGATTAAGTGGAGACGCAATTAAAACTTCAGCGCCTAACTTCGCAGCAGCTTGCGCCACTGCACTTGCTGTAGCACGACCAGTATCGGTTAGCACTGGGTTTAACGGACCAACCCCAGAGAATTTACGAGTAGGAGTTAAAACAGTTTCGCCATGGCGAATTAGGTGCAGAACGGTTGGCTTTTCAGCACTTTTTAAACGTTCAGTTAAATAATTTAATTGCCTGGGTGCAATTGGCTCGCTTTTATCGTGACCACCGCTTTGGGCATCCAAGGCCTTATTTGCCAGGCGATCAGCATGTGAGTTTTCATCACGCGGGATCCAGGTGTAGTTAACAAGTGATGGTGAATGCGCTTCGCGGGCACTCTGGGCAAGTTTGCGCATATCGGCATGCTTAATCTGCCAACGGCCAGACATCTGTTCGACTACTAATTTGCTATCCATGCACACATCAACTGTGGCTTGATCATCTAAATCATGAATAGCTTTAAGCCCCGCAATTAGGCCGCCATATTCGGCAACGTTATTTGTAGCCGTTCCAATGAACTCGTAGATCTCGGCAATTATCTGTCCATTTTCAGAGACCACCGCGCCAAAACCAGCTGGTCCAGGATTACCGCGTGAGCCACCATCGGCAGTTAATTTAAAGTGACGAGCCATTTACTTAAACCCCGCGCACCAAGATGCAGCGGCATTCTTCGCAGCGAATTACTTCATCTTCGGCTGAATCGAGCATGCGCTTTAAGTCAACTGAATTAATGCTCAAGTTGCAACCAAGGCATTGTCCGCCGAGTAGTGCCGCGGCACCAGCGCCGCCACCACTTCGAATCTTTTCGTATAGGTCATAAATTGCTTTATCAACTGAAGTAACAGTTGCTGCGCGTTCAGTTAATAGTTGAGCGCTTTCGGATTCAAGGGCAAGGGATGCCACATTCTTGCGATCAGTTAGTTCGGCAATTTCAGTAGCAAGAGTTGCTTCAAGTTCTTTTAGCTCATCGATTCGAGATTTGATGCCATCAACGCGCAACATAACTTCAAGTTCAACTTCTTCTAGTTCGGCACGACGTGCATTTAGTGAGACAACTTCGTGCTGAAGAGATTCAAGTTCTTTAGGGGTGCCAGTACCTGAGTTAAGTCGAGTTTCATCTTTTTGTAGCCTAGTTACAACTTGTTCAACATCGCCTTCGGCGCGCTTTAATTCGCGAGTTACATCGCTTAACTCAGTTTCAGCACCGATCCGTAAATCACGAGTGTTATTTGATTTAACGGTTGCAGCGTTAAGGGATGCAATCTCAGGAAGTGTGGCAAGTTTGTGCGCTAGCGCCGTTAAAGCTAAATCGTGGCGTTGGATATCTAAAATCTGTCGTTGATCGCTCGGGCTAGCTTTCATAACGCCCTCCCTATTTGCGCTTTCGAATTAGATTCAAAAGCTGACTTAGATTAGATATGTAGTTTTATGAAGTAGAACTGGTGGGCGCTGAGGGTTTCGAACCCCCGACATTCTCGGTGTAAACGAGACGCTCTACCACTGAGCTAAGCACCCGGAACTTACTTTTCTAGCCGAAGCCAGAAGCGTAAGTCTAACCTAACTATAGGCTTGCTAACGCCGCCTTGTAATCGGCTGCATTACGCGCTTCACCTGGGCCATTTACGACCTGCCAACGCAGAATTCCTGCCTTGTCGATGATGAATGTGCCACGAGTTGAGAATCCGCGTTCTTCAAAGAAAACACCATATCGCTTTGAAACTTCACCATGTGGCCAGAAGTCAGCCAGGATTGGAAATGTGTAACCTTCGGCTTCAGCAAATGCACGTGCTGAATACATTGGATCGCATGCGATACCAAGTACTTGCACATCATCATTTTGGAATGCAGAAATGTCATCGCGTAATGCGCAAAGTTCGCCGGTGCAGGTACCAGAGAATGCAAATGGATAGAAAACCAAAACAACGTTTTGCTTTCCTTGAAATGATGAGAGGGTAACTTTTTCGCCATGGTGATTTACTAATTCAAAATCAGGGGCGGGTTGGCCAATTACTAGTGTTGTAGTCATGACGCGAAATCTATCGTTTGCCAGCTTTACGTGCCACTAGACGAGTTGCAGTCCAATCCGTAGCTACGGCAATTGATGAGGTAACACTTAGCCCAGCAGTTGGGGCGGCATCTTGGATTTCACTTGCTTCAACATAATTTGCGCGGCCCATCTTCGGGGTCATCACCCAGACCGGGCCAGTTTCAGACAAAAAAGTGAGGGCATCCATTAGTTCATCGATTAAATCGCCATCGCCATCACGCCACCAGATGATTACGCCATCTATGACTTCGGTCGGATCACCCTGAATAAACTCAGTATCCGTAATTCCCTTAATCTTTGCGCGCAAGGAATCATCAGAGTCGGCGGCATAGCCGATTTCCAAGATCAAATCGCCTTTGGCAAAGCCCATACGCATGGCCACTGGCTAAGTCCACCCAAAAAATGCTCACTTAGCAAGACCTAACCGCTCTCAATTTCACACAACTGGGCAGTAACCGCGAGAATAGGGCCATGAGCGAAACGTTTGAGACGCCAGATCAGATCGTCGACCAACTAGTCGATATCGACCCTTCGGAAACTGCCGAATGGAAAGCATCCTTTGATGCCGCTCTTGCTAATGCTGGCCCAGTTCGTGCTCGTTACTTAATGCTCTCGCTGTTAAAGCGTGCACAAGAGAAGAACATTGGGATCGCAGGATTGCGCGCAACTGATTACATCAACAGTATTCCCTCCGATAGCGAGCCAGCTTTTCCTGGCGATGAAGCAATCGAACGTCGGATTCGACAATACAACCGGTGGAATGCGGCAATGTTGGTGCACCGTGCGCAACGCCCAGGCGTTGGCGTTGGTGGTCACATCTCAACTTATGCATCTTCGGCTTCGCTTTATGAAGTTGGATTCAACCACTTCTTCCGCGGTCAAGATCATCCGGGTGGCGGCGATCAGATTTTCTTCCAAGGACATGCCAGCCCCGGAATGTATGCCCGCGCATTTCTAGAAGGACGTTTTAGCGAAGATCAACTAGATGGTTTCCGCCAAGAGCTTTCACATAAAGGTGGCGGACTTTCTTCATATCCACATCCACGTTTGATGCCAGATTTCTGGCAGTTCCCAACTGTGTCAATGGGTATTGGTCCACTTAATGCAATTTATCAAGCACGATTTAATCGTTACTTACATAATCGCGGAATTAAAGACACTAGCCAGCAACATGTGTGGGCTTTCTTAGGTGATGGCGAAGTTGATGAAGTTGATACTTTAGGTGCTATTGGTTTAGCAACGAGAGAAAATCTAGATAACTTAACTTTCGTTGTGAACTGTAACTTGCAACGTCTAGATGGCCCAGTTCGTGGTAACGGAAAAATTATTCAAGAACTTGAATCTATTTTCCGCGGTGCCGGTTGGAACGTGCTCAAAGTGGTTTGGGGTCGCGAATGGGATCCACTGCTTGCCCAAGATCGTGAAGGCGCACTTGTTGATTTGATGAACAAGACGCTTGATGGTGATTATCAAACATTTAAAGCTGAGAGTGGAAAATTCGTACGCGATAACTTCTTTGCTCGTGATCCACGCACTGCTGCCATGGTTGCGGACTGGTCAGATGACAAGATTTGGGGCTTACGCCGAGGTGGTCACGACTATCGCAAGTTATTTGCCGCCTACACAGCAGCCATGAATCCAAATGGACGACCAACTGTTATTTTGGCTAAGACCGTAAAGGGCTGGACTCTTGGATCGCACTTCGAAGGTCGCAACTCGACGCACCAGATGAAGAAGATGTCGATGGAAGATATTGTCGAATTCCGCGATCGTTTAGGTATTCCAATTGCTGATGCTCAACTAGATGCGAAATTACCTCCGTACTATCGCCCAGCTGATGATTCACCGGAAGCGAAGTATCTGCAAGAACGTCGCACTGCACTTGGTGGTTCGATTCCATCACGTCGCAAGATTTCGCGTCCATTGCCACAACCTGATGATTCAGTATATGAGTCAGTTCGCCGTGGTTCCGGGCAGCAAGAAATCGCAACCACAATGGCATTTGTTCGCATGCTTAAAGATTTGATCAAGGATCCAGGTTTGGGTTCTCGTTTAGTACCGATCATTCCTGATGAAGCACGCACCTTTGGTATGGATTCATTGTTTCCAACTTTAAAGATCTATTCACCAAATGGCCAGAAGTACTTATCAGTTGACCGTGAACTAATGCTTTCGTATAAGGAATCCACTTCAGGTGTGATTCTGCATGAAGGTATTAATGAAGCTGGCTCAGTTGCATCATTCACAGCAGTTGGATCTTCCTACTCAACCCATGATGAACCAATGATCCCGATCTATATTTTCTATTCAATGTTTGGCTTCCAACGTACTGGCGATGCTTTCTGGGCAGCAGCTGATCAATTAGTTCGCGGTTTCGTAGTCGGTGCCACTGCCGGCCGCACCACGCTAAATGGTGAAGGTCTGCAACATGAAGATGGCCATTCACATCTACTTGCATCAACTAACCCAGCGATCGTCTCTTATGACCCAGCTTTCGGATTCGAACTCGGCCATATTGTTAAAGAAGGTTTGCGTCGTATGTATGGCGAGAACAGTGAGAATGTTTATTACTACCTCACTGTATATAACGAGCCATATATGCAGCCAGCAGAGCCAGAAAACCTCGATATTGAAGGGCTATTAAAGGGTCTTTACCTTTATTCACCTGCTGAAATTCGCAGCAAAAAGAAAGCACAGCTCTTGGCCTCGGGTGTTGGCGTTAACTGGGCACTGAAAGCACAGAAGTTACTTGCTGAAGATTGGGGCGTAGCAGCTTCAGTTTGGTCAGTTACCTCTTGGAATGAACTTCGTCGCGATGGTTTAGAAACCGATAGCCATAACTTGTTGCACCCAAGTGATAACAAGCAAGCGTATGTAACTAAGAAGTTAGCAAATGCTGAAGGACCAGTAGTTGCTGTAAGTGATTTCATGCGCGCAGTTCAAGATCAAATTGCGCCTTGGGTTCCGGGTCAATTCTCTTCCCTTGGTACCGATGGCTTTGGTTTATCAGATACTCGTGGCGCACTTCGTCGTCACTTTAAGGTTGATGCCGAATCAATCGTGGTCGCAACTTTGCAACAACTAGCAAAGCTTGGTGAGGTCAAAGCTAAGACGGTTCAAGAAGCAATTGATAAGTATCAGATTAATGATGTGACTGCAGCTGAAGCGGGCAACACCGAGGGTTCGGGTTGATCGGCCGCGTCGCAATCACTGATCTCTCCCCCACAATTTACTTTGGGGGAGAATTTGTTCCTGTTAAAGCAATTGTTAATGAAGAAATTTTAGTAAGTGCAACTGTTGCCGGCGAAGGTCATGACTATCCGCAGGTTCAGGTAGTTACTCGCGACAGCAAAGGTAAAGAGTTATCTCGCGTAGCGGCCATTGAACGTAATCCCGGTACCGATCGCTACGAAGCGCTCATCGCGCTACCAAAGCTAGGTAACTTCACTTTTGAAATAGCAGCAGCCATAGTTACCCAATATCGCACTGTGACAACTAATTCGCCACAATTTCCAGTCTATGTTGAACGCGAACGAGCTTTAGTTGGCGCTTGGTATGAATTCTTCCCGCGAAGTGAAGGCGCCAGCATCAATAAGGATGGAACTTTTGCCAGTGGAAATTTTGGCACTGCAGCAAAGCGGCTAAAAGCAGTAAAAAATATGGGTTTTGACGTTCTTTATATCCCGCCAATTCATCCAATTGGCATCTCTCACCGTAAAGGCCCGAATAACACTTTAACGGCAGGGCCTAATGATCCAGGTGTTCCATGGGGTATTGGAAATTCTGATGGTGGCCACGATACGATTAATCCAGCACTTGGCACGATGAAAGATTTTGAAAAATTCGTTAAAGAGGCAAATAAGTTAGATCTTGAAATAGCACTAGATCTAGCCTTGCAAACTTCACCAGATCATCCGTGGGTTAAAGAGCATCCGAAGTGGTTTAACTATCGCACCGATGGCACGATTGCCTACGCCGAGAACCCGCCAAAGAAGTATCAAGATATTTATCCAATTAACTTTGATGATGATTTCGATGGGCTAGTTGCTGAGGTTTATCGAATCTGTGAACTCTGGATTAGCAAAGGCGTTTCTATCTTCCGAGTTGATAATCCACACACTAAACCAGTGCTTTTCTGGCAAACTTTGATTTCAAATGTTAATGCCAAGTACCCCGAGATTATTTTCTTAGCCGAAGCTTTTACTAAGCCAGCCATGATGCATGCACTTGGCAAAGCTGGGTTCCAACAGTCTTATACCTATTTCACTTGGCGCACTACTAAGCATGAGCTAACTGAATATGGCAATGAAGTTTCACATCAAACAAGTGCCTTCTTCCGCCCTAATTTCTGGGTTAATACGCCCGATATTTTGCCGTTTCATTTGCAAAGCGGAAACCCAGCAATGTTTGCCTTGCGTGCAGTTTTAGCTGCAACGTTAACTCCATCATGGGGTATGTATGCTGGTTATGAACTCTTTGAACATAGGGTTTTAAGTGAAGGCCGCGAAGAATATTTAGATTCTGATAAATATCAGATTAAGGTGCGCGACTGGGATAGCGCCAAGCAATCGCTAGTGCCGCTAGTTACTAAGTTAAACAAGATCCGTAACGCCAACCGTGCTCTGCAGCGCCTGCGCAATCTGCATTTCCACCA
>JBEINS010000010.1:0-14843 GCA_040377985.1 Candidatus Planktophila sp.
AAAACTGGGGCAACTACAAGATATGTAAAACGACATTTGACGCCATTCGGTGAGGTAATGCCTCTGCGTTCTGCGTTGACATTCTTCTCTGATTTGCCCAACCAAGTCGAAGACTTTTCACCGGGCAAATCAGCTGTAATCCATCAAGTGGGTCAGGCAAAAATTGCGCCAATTATCTGTTTTGAGTTAATTGATGATCGCCTGATTCAAAGTTCAGCTAGCCAGAGCAACTTGTTCGTTGTCCAAACAAATAGTGCGACTTTTGCCAATACGGCCGAAAGCGCCCAGCAATTAGCGATAACTCGTATTCGAAGTATTGAACATGCCAGATATTCAGTCAGCGTTTCCACAGTTGGTATTTCGGCAATCATCGACACAAACGGCATCGTTTTGAAATCTACTAAAGAGAACATTGCAACAAGTATCAATAGCGCAGTCGCACTAAATGCCACACGAACTATTTATGATCGAGTGGGCGAATTTTCCTGGCTGTTGGTCTTGCTGATTGGCCTGGGATTTGGGGCTGGTTTGAGCTATGCCGCCCGTGTGGGTAAACGCCGATAAGTTACATTATGTTAAGTAAAAGGAATTAGCCACTACCCCTTTTGAGCGTGAAATCCCGTACTTTCTATTCGGCGTATTCAGCTATTGGTGTGCAAGAACAGATCAAGTTCCGATCACCATGAACTCCATCGACACGACCCACGGTAGGAAAATACTTACCGCGAGTACCGATTAATTCACCCGAAATAAGCCCCTCTCGGGCTCCAGGCGTGGCGCCCATAGTGCGGCTATAGGCACGGTCCCAATTTGGATCTAAAACTGCCTCAATGGTGTGAGGCGCATTTCTCAGCGCTGAACCCTCAACCTCTACTTTACCTTCTATGATCTGGTCAATTTCGGCTCGAATCGCCTTCATGGCCGCGATAAAGCGGTCCAATTCGGCAATATCTTCACTCTCAGTCGGCTCAATCATGAAAGTACCCGCAACCGGAAAACTCATGGTTGGGGCGTGGAAGCCATAATCCATTAGACGCTTGGCGATGTCATCGACCGTAACGCCGCTGATCTTGGTGATCTCGCGCAAATCAAGAATGCACTCGTGAGCCACCAAACCATTAGCTCCCGTGTAGAGAACTGGGAAATCGTTCTGCAATTTACGCGCAATGTAGTTGGCCGAAAGAATCGCAACCTGGGTTGCATGGGTTAATCCCGTGCCACCCATCAAGCGGATGTAAGCCCAACTAATTGGCAAGATGCTGGCTGAACCAAAGGGAGCTGCTGAAATCGGGCCAGGACCAGTTGCCGGTCCTGCCAAGACATCCATTGGATGGTTCGGCAAGAAGGGCGCCAAGTGAGCTCTGGTAATTACCGGGCCAACGCCTGGACCGCCACCACCGTGGGGAATACAAAATGTCTTATGCAAATTCAAGTGCGACACATCTGCCCCGAATTTTCCAGGTTGGGCTAATCCAACCAAAGCATTTAAATTCGCACCGTCGACATAGACCTGACCGCCAGCATCATGGATAAGTGCGCAGATGCGTGAGATCTCTACTTCAAATACTCCGTGGGTCGATGGATAAGTAACCATCAATGCAGCCACTTCCCCACTGTGCGCTGCGATCTTGGCTTCAAGATCTTCGATACTTACATTTCCTTCGGCATCACATTCAATTACAACAACTTTCATACCCGCCATAACCGCGCTCGCTGCATTCGTTCCATGCGCACTCGATGGAATCAAACAAATCTTGCGCGCTTGGTCGCCTCGTGAATCGTGATAATTACGAATTGCTAATAGGCCAGCGAACTCCCCTTGGCTACCAGCGTTCGGTTGCAATGAAACTGCGTCATAACCAGTAATTGCAACTAACCAGTCGCTTAACTCTTTGATTAATTGACGGGATCCGGCACTTTGCTCGGCCGGTGCAAATGGATGAAGGGATGAGAATTCTGGCCAAGTAACAGCTTCCATCTCGGTAGCCGCATTTAATTTCATCGTGCAAGAACCCAGCGGAATCATGGTGCGATCTAGCGCTAAATCACGATCTGCCAAGGTGCGCAAATAACGCATCATGGAAGTTTCAGAGCGATTAGTTGAAAAGATCGGGTGCGTTAGATACGAGCTCTTGCGAGCGTTACTAATTGCAACTTCACGAGCCGGTGTCGAGATGATGACGCCGAAGATTTGACCAATTCGAACTAAGTGCTCGGCAGTAATTGTTTCATCAAATGAAATACCGACCACATTTGCTGACACTTCACGCAAATTGATTCGTAGCGCTCTAGCAGTTCGGTGGATTAATGCGGCGTCTTTCACTTCGATCAAAACCGTGTCAAAGAAATTCTTGGTCAAGACTTTATGGTCAGTTGAGTGCAGCGCCTTAGCTAACGAATCAGCCTGGGCGTGGATGCGGTTAGCGATAACTTTCAAACCATCAGCGCCATGCCACATCGCATAGAACGCACTCATTACTGCCAAGAGAACTTGAGCTGTACAAATATTGCTCGTTGCTTTATCGCGACGGATATGTTGTTCGCGAGTTTGCAAAGCTAAGCGGAAGGCTGGATTTCCATGTGCATCGAGACTTTGTCCAATTAGTCGGCCCGGCATTGAACGTTCTAGGCCAGTACGTACCGCTAAGAAACCGGCATGTGGACCACCAAATCCCATTGGTACACCAAAGCGTTGCGCCGAACCAACTGCAATATCTGCGCCCCACTCCCCTGGTGGTGTTAGCAGTGTGAGGGAAAGTAAATCTGTTGCTGCAATAAGCAAAGCGTTACGTTCGTGCGACCACGCAGCAATTGATGAATAATCCAAAATTTCACCATTGGTATTTGGATACTGGACAAGTACGCCAAATACTTCTTGATTAGAAATAGTCGTTAGTGGTTCGCTCGGATCAAATTCCACGATTTCAATTGCTAGCGGCTTAGCGCGAGTAGCAACAACGGCCTTCGTTTGTGGATGCAAGAACTTATCGATTAAGAAGACGGCTGAATCGGCTCCGTTAAATACTCGACGGGCAAGAGTCATGGCTTCAGCTGCAGCAGTTGCCTCATCAAGCATCGAGGCATTGGCAATCGGTAGCGAAGTTAAATCGCAGACCGCAGTTTGAAATGCAAAAAGTGCTTCTAAGCGACCTTGGGAAATTTCTGGCTGGTAAGGCGTGTACGCGGTATACCAAGCCGGATTCTCTAAAACATTTCGCAAAATAACTGCCGGAGTAATTGTTCCGTAATATCCAGTTCCGATAAATGAATCAAAGACTTGATTCTGGTTTGCGAGCTTGCGCAACTCTGCGACTGTCTCAACTTCAGAGAAGGCTGGTGGCAATACATCTTTTAAGTGATGACCCATTGCAATATTTTCAGGAACAACTGACTTGATGAATGAATCTAAATCCGCAAACCCGAGTTCATGCAACATGGTTGCCTCTTGTTCGGCTGAGGGTCCGATGTGGCGTGATTCAAAATTCTCGTGCGTGCTCATGCAGTCTCACCCTAGATCTCGAAAGAACTACTGATCAGCGATCAGTAAGGTGAGCAGGATACGGGCGATTACGCGCCTTTGCGCGCCCGACGTTGCGACAGCTCGTCGTTATTTTCGCCACCAACTACTTGACCATTAACCTCACCTTGAAGGTTTGAAAGTGAGCCTTCAACTTCGTGCCAAACTTTTCCTACTGCGATTCCGAAGACTCCCTGGCCGCCTTGCACCAAGTCATACATTTCATCAGCGCTGGCACATTCATAGATCGAAGCGCCATCTGACATCAAAGTGATTCGCTCTAATTCAGTAACACCGCGACCGCGTAAGTGATCAACTGCGGTGCGAATATTTTGTAGTGATACACCGGCATCTAATAAACGCTTAACAATTTTTAAAACCAAAATGTCGCGAAAGCCATATAGGCGCTGAGTTCCGGATCCCCCGGCGCTACGAATACTTGGCTCTACTAAAGCTGTACGCGCCCAATAATCGAGTTGGCGGTAAGTAATTCCAGCTGCAGCGCATGCAGTAGCGCCGCGGTAGCCAATTTCGAAGTCAGTCTGACTCATGAGGGGGAACTCATTTCGATTAATTATTAGTGGGGTCTAATGGCTAAAGAGTAGGAGTCGAATTACACCGTTGCAATGACCGACACGGTCAAAACCTCTACTTTAGGTTTAGAGTTTTACGCTCAATTATCCTTTGAAATCATCTGGATTAATGCCCTCTAGGAACTCTCGGAAAGCCTCTAGTTCGACAATCTGATCTCCTGAATCGCCCTCATCAACCACTGCGCCTTCTGGGATCTCAATGCCGGCCATATCTAGCAAGTCAGCCGAAGCCAGAATATTGCTTTGAGTTCTAAGTGCCAGGGCTATGGCATCAGATGGCCTGGCTGATAGCTGAACCAAGTTGGCCAGTGAATCACGCATCTGCAAAGTCGAGTAAAAAACGCCATCGCGAAGTTCGTTGATATGCACGGCAACCAAACTGGCATCGAACTTCTCAAACAGTTGAGCCATCAAGTCATGAGTTAACGGACGAGGTGGCTCAAGACCTTGCTGAGCGAATGCAATTGCTGTTGCCTCTACTGCCCCAACCCAAATTGGCAGAAATCGTGTGCCATCAATTTCACGCAGTAAAATTATTGGTTGATTAGATGGCATCTCGACGCGCACGCCGATGACCTCCATCGGAATCATTTCAGAGGACATCTACTTAGCGGAAGCGATGTAGACCGCTACGCACCAACGAGGCATGTAGTCGAATTGAAAGTGCTGCAATTTCCTTGGTTACTTCTTCGGCGCGAGCTTTAGACTCGGTGCTCTTCTGGCGAACAAGAGGTGTGATGACTTGCTCGATCAAACCAATTTCGCGATCAGCGGCTGATTTAAATGAACGCATGTGCCGAGGTTCGATTCCGAAAGCAGCCATCTCTGAAACTGCCTGGGCGATAGCCAAAGCATCAGCGTCATAATGACGGCCGCGAACTGAAATCAAGCCAAATGACTCAAGCTCTGTTAGTTGATCGTCGTTGATGCCAGATGATTTCAAAAGCTCTTCGCGGCTAAGTCGTAAGTCATTGGTGTCGCCAAATGAAGACGGTGCAAACTCGCCATCGACAGTTGCCAGCCCAAGCTGTGGACGAGGTGCCGCGGCTCCCCCGGTGGCTGAAGGTTGTAGACCACGATCAATCGCATCAAGGTTTTCCTTGATAACACGCAGTGGCAAATACTGATCGCGTTGTGCAAGTAGCACATAGCGCAGACGATCAAGATCAGTTGAGGTGAACTTGCGATAACCAGATGGGGTTCGCTGCGGATCAATTAAACCTTCAGATTCTAAGAAACGAATCTTGGAGATCGTAATATCGGCAAAATCACCGCGAAGCTTATTTAGAACTTCACCGATGCTGAGGTATGCCCGTGCTGGAACGCTCATCTTATGATCTCCGTTTTTTCTTACTTGTTATCTGACTGGGAATTAGTGCTACTACTTTTATTGCTAATAAAAACTAAATGAAACTTTCCAATTTGAATTTCATCACCTGACTTCAAAATGGAAGTTGTTGCCCGCTCATTATTCAAATAAGAGCCGTTAAGGCTGCCGGCATCAGTGAAACTAAACTCTTGATCAAAGTTGATTGTTGCGTGCTTACGAGAAACAGTTACATCATCTAAGAAAATGCCCGAATCAGCAGCGCGACCAATTGTGGTTCCGGCCTTATCAACCATGAAACGGTTGCCACGACCGGCACCCTTTAGAACTAGTAATAGCGCAGTTGGTTCGGAAGCTGCCAATACCTGAGCAACGACCTTTTGATTATCAGCATCAAGGGATTGAATCAAAGTATCAAGATTTACTTGACCATCAACTACTGGCCGAACTCCGAGTGAGATAGTGGTGGTGACTTCGCGCTCTACTTCAGCTGCAGTCATGATCACTCCCCCAATTCCAAGTGATGAAAGTTTTCAATTTCAACTTCATCCTTAACTGAAGGCTTACCCTATTTAGAGTCGAGGGTTAGGTCAAGCGGTGATTTGTCCGTATTGCTCCGGGGTTAGCAGATCGGTTGCAGCTTCGGTCAGTTCGATTTCCACTAGCCAGCCTGTGTTGTATGGATCGGAGTTGATAAATTCTGGCGAATTAGATAGTGAATCATTGATCGCAATTACTTTTCCAGTAACTGGCGCAAAAATTTCAGAGACGCTTTTAGTCGATTCAACTTCGCCGCAAACCTTGCCGCTAACAATTGCATCGCCAACATTAGGTAATTGCACATAAACAATGTCGCCAAGTGCGCCTTGTGCGAAGTCAGTAATACCCATTGAAACAGTGCCAGCAGTTGCCAAATCGCGTACCCATTCGTGCTCTTTGGTGTATTTCAAATCTGCTGGAATGTTCGACATTTCACGCCTTTTCTCTAAGTTGTGTATCAGTTCAATCGAAAAGAATTATGGGCGAACCTTAGTACGGGCGATAGCATTTATGAAATATGAAATACCCGTGAATACATAAAGTGCTGTCCCCCAGACTGCAAAAGCCCAACCTAAAACGAAGGCAACCGTGCCCAGCCACGAATCCGAAAGCGCCAACAATAAGAACGGGAAGGCGTACAGGAGATTGAAAGTCGCTGCCTTGCCTAAGAAAGTAACTTCAATGAGTGGCCGCTTGGTGACGCTGAGCCAAATCGAGAGAAGGCCCAAAATTAAATCTCGCCCCAACAGGGTTGCGATTAGCCAAAGCGGAATCGCATCACGCAGATAAAGGGCAATCAAAACCGCCAAAATATATAAGCGATCGATCGTAGGGTCGGCGATCTCACCAAAACGCGAGGTCTGACCCCACGCTCTAGCTAGTTTGCCATCGAAATAATCTGTTGCTCCCCCGACGGCCAATACCGCTATCGCCCAACCATCGGCTTGCACATTCAAAGCTAAATGAAGAAAGAGCGGGATTCCGAGAAACCTCAGAAAAGTTAAGGCGTTAGGAATCGTCAGCATTACTCTTTGTCGCGTTCCTTGACTCGGATCGCCACCATGACTGGAGTGCCCGGGAATCCAAACTCCTCACGCAAGCGACGCTCGATGAAACGACGATAAGAGGCCTCAATCCAGCCACTTGAGAAGATCACGAATTTCGGCGGCGCAATGCCAGCTTGAGTCGCGTAGTAAATCTTTGGTTGTTTTCCACCACGAACTGGTGGTGGTGTCGCACCAATTAGAGCGCCCAGGAATGAGTTCAACTTGGCCGTCGGAACACGTTGTTCCCAACCACCAAGTGCAGTGCGCAAAGCTGGCGCTAAGCGATCGCGGTGCCAGCCAGTCTTGGCCGCAACATTTACTCGCTGTGCCCATTCAACTTGATCAAGGTGTCGGTCAATTTCTTTATCTAATTGATCGCGCCGATCTTCATCTACTAAATCCCATTTGTTCATCACGATGACCATTGCTTTACCGGCTTCTTCAACCATTGTGATGATTCGCAAATCTTGTTCAGAAATCGGATTAGATGCATCGAGAACAACGGCTGCCACTTCGCAACGCTCTAGCGCTGTTTGAGTTCGAAGCGTTGCGTAGTAATCAGTACCACTTGCTTGATTAGCGCGTTTACGTAAACCAGCAGTATCAATAAAACGCCAAACTTGATCGCCAATTTCAATTAACTCATCAACTGGGTCGCGAGTTGTTCCGGCAACATCATCAACAATTGAACGGGTTTCGCCAGCTAGTGCATTTAACAAACTTGATTTACCAACATTTGGTCGACCGATAAGTGCTACGCGACGATAACCATCTTGCACTTGTGCTCGACCAACTTCTGGAAGTTCGGCGACTATATGATCAAGTAAGTCACCACTACCGCGACCATGCAGAGCCGATACAAAATATGGCTCGCCTAAACCAAGGTTCCAAAGGGCATATGCATCAGATTCAGCGCCTTCATCATCGACCTTGTTTGCGATCAAAATTGTGGGCTTCTTTGCTTTACGCAATTCACTGACCAAGATGTCATCCTCATCGAGTGCGCCAACTTGGGCATCAACGACGAAGGCAAGAACATCTGCTTCGCGCATTGCTTGTTCAGCACCTGCACTAACTTGAATTGAAATTCCATCCGGCTTTGCTTCCCAGCCGCCAGTGTCCATAACAATGAAACGACGACCGCCCCATTCGCATTCGTATTGAACCCGATCGCGGGTTACGCCAGGAGTATCTTCAACGATTGCTTCGCGTCGACCAATGAAGCGATTAATCAACGTTGATTTTCCAACGTTTGGTCGGCCCAAGATTGCAACCACTGGTAAACCAAGCAATTCACGCTGCTTTAGTAACTCCCAAATTCGATCAACGGTTTCTTCTAAACTCAAATGTGTTGAGTCAATAGTCAAAGCGTCGGGTGCTAAAGCCAGTGGTGAAACTTCGCGGGTTGAATCTATTTCATCTCGATTGCTCAAAGATTGTGCAACGTTTTCGACGCCTTGAGCCGAATTCTCTTCGGCATCACGACGAGCTGCACGAGCCGTTAAATCAGCAGTCAGATATATTTTTAGTGCCGCATCGGGTGCAACTACAGTTGCAATATCGCGACCTTCAACAATTATTCCCCGCTTTGAATCAGAAATAATCTTGCGCTGTAACTTCAACAGCTCGGCACGAATTTCAGGCATCGCGGCGAACTTCGAAACACTTTCGGTAACTTCAACGGTGCGAATCGCATCGGTAATTTCAGTGTCACCAGCAAATAAACGTGGCTCAAGCGGATCGACCACAAATCGCAAAGGTGAAGATTTAAGTACTTTTAGAACAGAGCTTGCATCTGTTAAATCATTTTGTAACGCGAGCCATGTGAGGCCACGATAAAGCGCGCCAGTATCTAAGTAATCCCAGGTAGATCGCATTGCCACTGATTTTGAGGTGCTCGATTTACCCGAACCACTAGGGCCATCTATTGCTACAACTATGCCCATAATGACCCTTATTCTACGTTGCTTACAGCGTGAGGCTTTACCTAAATCTCAACTTCCTAAAAATCATTAGCTAACCATTAACTAACAGAGTGAACGTTCCAGCCATCTTTCGTTAAGAACTCACTTAATCGCCCAATATCTTCTGGCGCAATTGCTAGCGTAATTACTGCAGTTAATTGACCTGGTGAATGTTCCAGAGCGAGGTCTTCAATATTCACATCGGCTTTTGCGCAAGCGTTGAAAAGCGAACCAAGTTGACCGGGTCTGTCATCAATGACAATCGGCAGATAGCTATATTCGCGAGATTTACCACCGTGCTTGCCAGGAATTGCACTCTTTCCGGCACGGCCAGCGGCTACTAATGACTCCCATTTGGCAGGGCCACTAGCAGCTGAAATCAGAGCCGAAAGATCACTTTGTAGACTTATCAATAATGGCAATAGCGCAGCCTCATTGGCAGCCAATATCTCGCCCCACAGCTTTGGATCCGAACCCGCGATTCGAACTGTGTCTCGTAGCCCACCCCCGGCAAGGGCAAGCGCCTCGGGGTTTGAGTTCGAAAGCTGGGCGGCAAGCAAAGAGCTGATCGTTTGCGGTAGATGTGAAATCAAAGCCACCCGCTCATCGTGATCTTCTGCGCTCATTTCTACGGCCTGAGCCCCGCATGCGGCGATAACGTCAAGCACCATCGCCTTGGCCGCTGCCGAAGTTTCCGATGTCGGCGTAATGATCCAGGCTCGATCTAAGAAGAGATCAGCCCGAGCAGATACCGCCCCACTAACCTCGCGTCCAGCCATCGGATGGGTGCCGCAGAACCTCGACAAAAGCCCTTCAATAGTTGAAACCTCAAGTAAAGGTTTCGTCTTAACACTACCAATATCCATAAGTATCGCTTGAGGGTTTAGAGTTTCTTCACGCTCAATCGCCAATTTGAAGGCTGATGGTGGTGTAGCAATGATGATCAGGTCAGGGTTCTCAAAGTTCCCAGATTTGACGAGGTCATTAGCCAAAAGTTCCGCGTTGGCATCAACATCTACAAATTGAACAGATGCTCCGGCAGCCTTTAGGGCAAGTCCAATTGAGGTGCCAATTAGGCCAGCGCCTACTATCCGAACTGATTTTGATTTCACAGTGAGCCCCTTATTGGGCTAAATCTTTGCGAAGAGCTGTGGCGCCATGAAGATAAATATGGGTTACTTCGTCCTTAGTTTTTGCGCTTTCTACATGCATTAATACTCTGATTATTCGGTCAAGTGCCCCTGGAACATCGATCTCTACAGCACAAATCAAAGGAGTGCCGGCAAACCCAACATCGCGAGCCGCGGCTGCTGGAAAATCAGCTATCAAATCTGGGGTTGCAGTCATTAAAACTGAGATCACGTCATCGACTTCAAGCCCATTAGCTTTGAGCATGGCAGGCAGGAGCTCACGCACGCCGTCGCCTATCGCCACGCTTGAATTCACGCTCACCTGAGTGGCGCCTCGAATAGCTCGTAAAACCATGGTTAAGGGTACCTTGAAGTACCCTTTTTTCGTTTTTAATAATTACGTGTTTACCTATAAATCTACTTGCCGACTAATCTAGATAGCCACCTCAGAATCTCAATCTCTCTCATCCAGGTGCGGGAGCCCAGAATTTCGTATATCGATATGTAGATATCAAGGGCGATTCTTACGCTCTGAAATCAAGAAATTATCGACAAATATCTACTTGCCGTTAGTAATATCGATAAGTAGATAAATTAATATTCTATTTATATAGATAAACCGATTTATTACTTTAGATCTAAAGCCTTCTGTATATTTAGTAACTCTTGCTCATTGAGGTCACGCCAGCGCCCCTCAGGGGTGTCGCCCAATGAGATAGGTCCAAAGTTAGTTCGGATCAATCGAAGGACCTCGACGCCTACAGCTTCCATTAGGCGGCGGATAATGTGATACCGGCCCTCGTGGATCTTTACTTCGATCCAGTTTGCTGAGAGTTGCTTAAAGCTAAGTACTCGACCCATGCCATCTTCGAGCTCCACGCCCTTTAGAAGCACCTTATCTACCCCTGTTTCCAGGCGTCCTTCGAACTCAATAATGTAGGTCTTTTCAAGCCCAAATGACGGGTGAGTTGCACGGAAAGTCAGGTCACCATCGTTAGTCAAAAGAATTAGGCCTTCGGAATCCTTATCCAGGCGCCCCACATGGAATAAGCGTTCTTTACGCAAATCAATGAAGTCGGCCAAAGATGGACGACCTTCTGGGTCATACATCGTAGACAAAACACCTTTTGGCTTATGAAGTACTAAATAAGACTTAGTCAAAGAACGTTTAATTGTCTCACCATCAACTGCTACTTCATGGTTATCTGGGTCTATTTTGGCACCTAGTTCACGAATTGGACGTCCATCGACAGTTACTCGACCATCGGCTATTAGTTCATCGGCGCCACGGCGGCTGGTGATTCCCGCATCGGCAATTATTTTATTAAGGCGCATCTCGGCCATTTGGCTATCTCCTCGACAGTCAGGTTAAGGGCGTAAAGATACCGCCTCTCCCCTGTCTAGGGCTAATTGGCCTGTCTTGGACTAGTCGGTGAGCGAGTCCAGAATCTCGTCGAGTCGATCAAGATCTGGCAAATAAGGAGCCAGGGCTGGCAGATCTTCGAGACTGTTTACGCCCAGTCGTTCAAGGAAATAGCTGGTGGTCTTATAAAGGATCGCACCAGTTTCGTGCTCTAGGCCAAACTCTTCAACCAAGCCACGAGTAATCAAGGTCTTCATGACCGCTTCGACATTAACGCCACGGATCGCCGAGACACGAGCACGACTAACTGGCTGGCGATAGGCAATAACGGCCAAAGTCTCTAGAGCTGCCTGAGTTAGGCGGTTCTGCTGGCCGTCTAGGACGAATTTCTCGACTGCTACAGCGCAATCTGGATGGCTATAGAAACGCCATCCCCCGGCTACAGCGCGTAGTTCGAAGCCTCGACCCTCATATGATGAGGAAAGGTTTTCAAGAGCTGACACGACTTCATCAATGGTCACAACTAGAACTGAGGCTAAAGTCAGCTCAGTAACCGGCTCATCGACGACCATCAGAATGGCCTCAATTGAACGCTCAAGTTCTACATTAGACATTTTCGCCCTCGCTATCTTCTAAGACCACTGGAACATCAAACTCATCAGATACTTCAACTTCACCAGATTCACTACCCACCCAACTGATTTGAAGCTCGCCAAGGGCTGCAACCTGATCAAAGCGAAGCACGCCTTGGCGGTATAGATCGAGCAGACTTAAGAACCGGGCAACTACAACCAGGGTGCTACTGGCATCGGCGATGAGTGAGCGAAAACTTAAAGTCTTAGACCTACGTAAAGCCTCAACCACGCCTTTAGACTCCTCGGCCACGCTTACAAGCGGCATATGAAGGTGGTCGATTGAAACTAACGCCGGCGTCTTTGGTGTTAGAACACGGTCGGCAATGGCGGCAAAGCGCTCTGCGCCGACTCCGATTAATACTTCAGGCAGCAGAGCAGAAAGGGCGGCATCAAGGGCCACAACGCGTGGGAAAGCCTTATCTTGCAGCGTTATGCGATCGCCAAAGGTGGCTGCAATCTCCTTAAATGCGCGGTACTGAAGCAAGCGAGCAAAGAGTAAATCTCGGGCTTCAAGCAGAGCTAAATCTTCTTCATCTTCAACTTCACCCGATGGAAGAAGGCGTGCGGCCTTTAGATCAAGCAGGGTGGCTGCAACAACTAGAAACTCGGTGGCTTGATCAAGACGCCAGCCTTCACCGGAAAGTTCAAGGGCGCGAATGAAGGCTATAAATTCATCGGTTACTAGGCTCAAGGAAATTTCGGTGATGTCGAGCTTGTGTCGTGAGATCAGCTGCAGCAGCAGATCAAAGGGACCATCGAAGTTGGCCAGATGGACGCTGAATTCATTGCTCGGTGCGCTCGGCTCGATGGCATCAGATGCGACATCAATTCCTGAATTATTAGTAACCGGCGTTTCCACGGGTGAACACTACTTGCTCGCGGGGCTATTTGATGCGTAGGCTCACGCACCTAAGCAGAAAGAGGTTTAACGCTTGAACGCTAAATCGACAATTGAAGAGGATGTGGCAACCACTGCCAATCTTTTGGGTAAGACACCTAAGGACTTTCGCGTTCCTTCTGCCCCCAAAGATGGGTTGCCAGCAAAAGTAATCGCGCTCTTCAATCAAAAAGGTGGCGTTGGCAAGACAACTTCAACTATCAACTTAGGTGCAGCTTTAACTGAACTTGGGCGCAAAGTTTTATTAGTGGACTTCGACCCACAAGGTGGTTTGTCACTGGGACTCGGAGTTAATGCCCACAGTCTGCCGCTAGAACAAACTGTTTACTACGCACTCATGGATCCATCCGCCGATGTTGATCAGATTATTTTAAAGTCATCAGTTCCAGGGCTAGATTTCCTGCCAGCAAACCGTGACTTAGGAACGGCTGAAACCACATTGGGCGCTGAAATTGGCGGACAACAATTTCTAAAGCGCACCTTAAATTCTTTGAAAGATCGCTACGACGTAATCTTGATTGATTGCCAGCCAACAATGGGCCAATTAACAATCAACGCACTTGTCGCAGCTGATGAAGTAATTGTTCCGCTGCAGTGCGAATATTTTGCTCTGCACGGCTTTATCGAACTCAAGGGAAACCTCGACAAAGTAAAGAACTTCCTAAATCCGCAATTGAAGTTAATTGGAATCTTGGCAACAATGTATGAGCGAAAGACTGTTCACAATCGCGAAGTTCTGACCACGATTCTTGAGAAATACCCAGAAGATGTATTCGAAACAATCATTGCTAAGACCATTCGCTTCCCTGAGACAACTGTTGTTGGTGAACCAATCACAACATATGCCAGCTCTTCAGGTGGCGCTAATTCATACCGACGTTTAGCCCGTGAACTAATTGCCCGAGGAGGCGCCCGATGACCCGCAGAGCTAGCTTGCCAGGAGCTGATGAACTATTCCGCTCTAACTCCCCCGCTTTAAGTGCGGTTCGCCAAAGTGCACCTGAACCAGTAATCGAGGCACCAAGTACTTCGGTTGCACCAACTCGTTCTTCGAGCAAAAAAGGCGTACGTTCAATTCCACGTCGTCGCGTTACAACAGTTGAAAAATCTCCAACTGGTCGCGAACGTCATGACGAAAAGATCACGATCTATCTTTCTTCCGATGAACTTTTCGATCTCGATCAAGCTCGACTAATGCTGCGTGGAGACCTTGGTTTAGCAGTAGATCGCGGCCGTATTGTGCGCGAATCTATCGCTGTAATTGTCGCTGATCTCGAAGCTAAAGGCGATCAGAGCATTCTCGCTCGTCGCTTACGCAACCAGTAATCAACGAGCTCTTGGATGAGCTGAACTATAACTTTCGCGAATTTTGTCGATCGTGATCAGCGTGTAGATCTGAGTTGTGGTCACTGAAGCGTGCCCTAATAACTCCTGAACAACGCGAATATCAGCACCACCGTCTAGCAAATGAGTAGCGTACGAGTGACGGAATACGTGTGGTGAAACCTTGCTTGTGATACCTGCTCGTTCAGCTGCGGTAAGAACTATTTGCCACGCACTTTGCCGGGAAATACGAGTGCCTTTTTGATTCAGAAAAAGTGCGCCATTCATCGAGCTTTCCTTGCGACCCGATTTAGCAGCTAAATCAGGTCGAGTACGCACTAAATAATTATCAATCGCAGCAACTGCAAACTTTCCCAGTGGAACTATCCGTTCCTTGCCACCTTTGCCGCGTATGCGAAGAGTCGTAATTTCATCGCCATTCAAATTAGATTTCGCGAAATCACTTAAGTTAATGCCAATGACTTCGCTTACTCGTGCCCCAGAACT
>JBEINS010000192.1:0-1902 GCA_040377985.1 Candidatus Planktophila sp.
AAATAAATAATTCCACCCGCGGTCGAGAGTGCAAAGACTGCAGATAGCAGTGGCAGAAACCACAAGATTGGCGAGCGATAAACAATAATCAAAATAAATGCAACAACGCCTAAGGTAGTTAACAACAGTGTTGAATCTAGATCTCCAAAAGCACCAAACAAGTCACCGATTAGGCCGCCGGCGCCAGTTACATATGAGTCAAAGCCTAAGTCTTTGGCAAAAGGTGTGAAGTCTTCGCGAAGCGCTTCAACGATTGCCGGCAGAACTTGCTCATCATTTGGTAGAACTTCAGCAATTGCTGCGCCATCCAAAAGAATCGAGGCGAGAACAGCTTTGCCATCTGGTGCTGGGAAGGCGGTAACTTGGCTACCTGGCAATAAATACTTGGATAGTGGTACATCAGTTCCACCTAGTTTCAGATCAGGCACAGTTTCAAGGTGAGCATTAATTTGTTGCAGAACTTCTGGCCCAACACTTCCTTCGAGCAATACTAAAGTTGGGAATGCAGTTGATTCGCCGGCTGCAAAACTTTCAAGTAACTTAACTGCCTTAGTTGATTCAGCGCTATCTGGCAGAAATGCAGAATTGTCATTCTCCTGAACGCTGGTTAATTTGCCAAAGAGTGGGCCGAAGAAACCAGTAACACCAAACCAAGCAATTACTACCAAAATCGCGATAGCGATCGGCTTACGCTTAGAACGCATGGTGTTGCTACTCATAGGTGAAGCTGACATTTAACTGGCCCCTTTTGCGCGAACCCGTAAATATCGCGCCTCGATTGGTAATGAGCGTGAGTCTACCTTTAGGCTATTGGCTATGACCATTCAAGCCGCTCTGACATCTGGTCAAATTGCGGTGGCGCGCAGCGGCTTAGTTGATTATGAGAATGCGCTGAAGATTCAACGTAATTTTCATGCCGAAGTTGTGGCTGATGAGCGACCTAACACTTTGATCTTGCTTGAACATCCATCGGTCTATACCGCAGGTCGCCGTACTGCGATTGCAGATCGCCCAACGGATTCGACCCCAGTAATTGATGTAGACCGCGGTGGGAAAATCACTTGGCATGGGCCTGGCCAACTCGTTGGTTATCCCATTGTGAAATTAGCTAATCGCCTAGATGTAGTTGGTTTCGTTCGTCAATTAGAAACTGCATTGATAAATACTTGCGAACAGTTTGGCTTGGTAGCGCTGCGCTATCCAGATCGATCTGGGGTTTGGCTGCGCGATGAAAAAGGCGATCGCAAGATTGCTGCTATCGGTATCAGAGTTGCCAAGGGTGTAACGATGCATGGCTTTGCACTTAACGTTAATCCCGATCTAGCTGGGTTTAATCAGATTGTGCCTTGTGGAATCGCAGATGCCGATGTTACTTCAATGGCCAGAGAGTTAAACCGAGAGATTACAATTGCCGAAGTTTCACCAATTTTAGAACGTGAATTATTTGAAGTATTAACAAAGGTGAGCGCATGACAATTGCACCCGATGGCCGCAAGATGCTTCGTATCGAGGCTCGCAATGCCGAGACCCCAATTGAACGAAAGCCTGAATGGATTAAGACTCGTGCCAATATGGGTCCGGAATATACGCAACTGCGTTCACTGGTTAAGAGCGAGGGTCTGCACACTGTTTGCCAAGAAGCAGCTTGCCCAAATATTTTTGAATGCTGGGAAGATCGCGAAGCCACTTTCCTAATTGGTGGCGATCGCTGTACCCGTCGTTGCGATTTCTGCAATATCGATACTGGTAAACCACTTCCAATTGATCGCAATGAACCAACCAAGGTCGCGGAATCAATCAAGAAAATGCAATTGAATTACGCCACGATCACTGGCGTTACTCGCGATGATCTACCCGATGAAGGTGCTTGGTTATATGCCGAGACCATTCGCAAAGTGCATG
>JBEINS010000069.1:0-5793 GCA_040377985.1 Candidatus Planktophila sp.
CCAACACGACCGGTCTCACCAGTTGAATATGGTGGGAAGTTGTAGTTGTGCATGTAGCGCTTGTGATTGTCAGGATTTAAAGTATATAGCTGTTGTTCCATCTTCAACATGTTCAAAGTAGTGATACCCAAGATCTGAGTTTCGCCACGTTCGAAGATTGCGGAACCGTGAACGCGAGGACTAACTTCAACCTCAGCAGATAGCGCACGGATATCGCGAAGACCGCGACCATCAATACGAATCTTGTCACGCAATACGCGCTGACGAACAAGCTTCTTAGTCAGTGACTTGAATGCTGCAGGAACTTCTTTTTCGCGGCCTTCAAATTTAGCGCCAACAACTTCCTTAGTAGAAGCTGAAATTGCATCGATTGCGGTTTCGCGCTCTTGCTTGCCAGCGATAGTTAGCGCCTTTGCAAGATCAGCAGATGCGTGAGCAGAAACTGCTTCAAATACATCTGACTGATAATCAAGGAAGACCGGGAATTCAGCAGTTGGCTTAGCAGCTTTAGCTGCGACCTTTAGCTGAGCATCGCAAAGTGCCTTAATGAATGGCTTTGCAGCCTCAAGACCTTGGCTAACGATTTCTTCAGTTGGTGCACCTTGGCCAGCTTTAACTAATTCAATGGTCTTAGAAGTAGCTTCGGCTTCAACCATCATGATTGCAACATCGTCACCAATTACGCGACCAGCAACAACCATGTCAAAGACTGCATCTGCAACCTCTGAGTGATTTGGGAATGCAACCCATTGGCCATCAATTAAAGCAACGCGAACGCCACCGATTGGGCCCGAAAATGGCAGACCAGCTAATTGTGTTGACATTGATGCCGCATTGATCGCAAGTACGTCGTACATATGATCAGGATCAAGTGCCATTACAGTGATAACAATTTGAACTTCGTTACGAAGTCCCTTTACGAATGATGGACGCAATGGGCGATCGATCAAACGGCAAGTAAGAATCGCATCTTCTGATGGACGTCCTTCGCGACGGAAGAATGATCCTGGAATACGACCAACTGCATACATTTTTTCTTCAACATCTACGGTCAAAGGGAAGAAATCAAATTGATCCTTCGGTGACTTTGAAGCGGTAGTTGCTGAGAAGATCATTGTTTCGTCGTTCATGTAAACCGCTGCAGCGCCTGCTGCTTGACGAGCTAGTCGCCCGGTTTCGAAACGGATCTCTTTCTTTCCAAACTTTCCATTGTCGATTACGGCAACGGCTGATGTTACGTCTTGACCCTCCATGGGTCGCTCCTGTTCTTGACTACACGCATCAAGAGAATAATGAATCTTCGATCGAAGTTCACGCAGGATTTAATTATTTAAATTAAATCTGCGGAAACCACTACCGAGGACCATTTCCCTCGGTGGAGTCAGGCTAAATTAACGGCGAATACCGAGTTTTTCGATAATCGCTCTGTAACGCGCAATATCTGTCTTTGCAAGGTACTGCAAGATACGACGACGCTGACCAACCAAAAGTAGTAGACCACGACGGTTGTGGTGATCATGAGGGTTGGTCTTGAGGTGAGTTGTGATGTCCTCGATACGCTTAGAAAGCAAAGCGACCTGCGCTTCTGGGCTTCCGGTGTCGGTAGCTGAAGTGCCGTACTTAGCAACGATTTCTTTCTTTACTTCTGGTGTTAGTGCCATTTATTGACGCTCCTTATTAGTTACCGCCACGATGGCTTCCGGTTTGATACACGGAAGCTCTACTTCTCGTTGGACAGGGCAAAGGTTACCAGCGTGAGCGTGAGGGGCGAAATCGGGGTTTTTTCCCGCTTAGGCTTCGGTCAATTTTCGAGCTAGATCGCAATCTTTCTTCATCTGCTCAAGCAGAGGTTCTAGACCATCGAATTTCAAGGTCTCGCGCAAGTGCCAACCGAATTCAATCGTGGCATCTTGATCGTATAGATCTAGACCAACTTGATCAATGGCATATGCCTCGACTTGGCGACCGCGAACACCGGCAAATGTTGGATTAGTCCCAATTGAAATTGCGGCCGACCAACGATTAATTCCTACTGTTAACCAGCCAGCATAAATACCATCGGCTGGAATAGTTTGGCCATCAAGATTTCCAAGGTTTGCTGTTGGATAACCAATCTCGCGACCGCGTGCTTCGCCGTGAACAACAACGCCATCAAGGCGATGTGGTCTAGATAAAAGAAACCGTGCAGTTTCAACATCGCCCTTCGTGATTGCAGCTCGAATTCGTGTGGAAGAAAACGGTTCAGTTTCATCTGAATGTAATTCCAGAACATGCACGTTAAATTCTGCGTGGGATTTTAGGCTTTCGATATTTCCAGCCGCTTTATGGCCATAAGTAAAGTTCTCGCCCACGATTACCTCGCCAGCTTCTAATTGTTTAATCAGAATTTGATTTACGAAATCTTCAGGTGACATGGCGGCAAATTTCTCATCGAATTTCATTACTGCTACTTGGTCGGCGCCATGAATCTTTAGCAATACAACACGATCAGCCAAGGTTGTTAGAAGAGTGGGCGCTCGATCTGGGGCAAAAACAGTTGTTGGGTGTGGGTCAAAAGTTAAGGCAATAATTTTGCGACCATCAGCAATTTCTTTGGCGCGATCGAGAATGCTCTGGTGGCCCTTATGCACGCCATCAAAGACTCCGATTACGACAACATTGCTCATTGTGCGAATTATGGCACCTCAGTTAACTGCAGCAAAAACTGCAATCGGAAGTGCCTTGCCCTCCTTATTCTGTAACAAGGCTAAAACTTCATCGCCGAGCGAAATCGCAGCCGTAATCTCTTCGTTGCTATTAGCGACAAGTGCTCTTCCAAAGGAAAGTTCAGTTGCCTCATCTGCGCTAACTGTGCGAACCGCAAACGTTGCGCGTGCTACATCGGCCATTGAAAGCGGTGTGAAATCTTGCGCCTTAAGGCCAGCAATTGAGACCGTGCGATCAAGGCCAAAGCCAGCTACTCGAGTGCGACGCAACTTGTTTAAGTGTCCCCCGACACCAAGGGCGGCGCCACAATCGCGAGCAATTGCGCGAATAAATGTGCCAGCAGAACAAGTGACATCAATATCTACTTCTACCCGATCACCAACACGTCGGATTTCTAGAATTTCTAAATTGGAAATTGTGACTTCGCGTGCTGGTAATTCAAATACTTCGCCAGCACGAACTCGCGCATGCGCTCTCTCGCCATCGACTTTAACTGCAGATACTGAACTTGGTCGCTGTGCAATAGTGCCGCGCATTTTGGCTAATTCAGTTTCGATTGCCACATCTGTTACAGCTGAAACATCAGCAGTTGAAGTGATTTCGCCTTCGTGATCATCAGTAATAGTTGCAGCCCCTAGAACTACGGTTGCTAGATATGACTTATCGCCATTAGTTACATATTGCAGTAACCGAGTGCCATTACCGAAGCCTAAAACCAATACGCCAGTTGCCATCGGATCAAGAGTTCCGGCATGGCCTACTTTGCGAGTATTGAGTGCGCGCCTGCCCATTGCCACAACATCATGGCTAGTCAGTGCTGGATCTTTATCTATTACTAAAAATCCGTGCGCAATCACAACTCTTCTGCTTCAAATTTAGGTTTATCCGGAATGATTTTTGGTTGCTTATACGCATCTTCGCCAGCTGCATAAGTTGCTTGTGCTCGTAGCACTGCTACTTGCGCATCTTGTGCACGCACTTTATCGAGCAATGAATCCATTTCGAGTGCGCTTTCCGGCAGGCTATCTAAGTGAAACTCCAGGCTTGGGGTAATGCGAGTCTGCAGTTCGTGCCCAACAGCTGAGCGAATCATTCCTTTAGCACTCTCTAGCGCCGCAGCCGTAGCTGCGCGTTGATCTTCATCGCCAAGAACAGTGTAGAAAACAGAGGCACTTTGCAAATCGCCAGTAACCCGCGCATCAGTGATTGTGACGAAACCTAATCGAGGGTCTTTGACCTTTGATTCAAGTAACTGTGCCACAACCACTTTGATGCGATCGGCTACTTTTTGACTGCGATGTGATTGGCCCATAGTTACGCGCGCTTCTTCTCGCGCATCTCAAAGACCTGAATCATGTCGCCAACTGCAATTTCCTTCATGTTGCCAAGTCCGATACCGCACTCGAAGCCTTCCTTAACTTCGGTTGCATCGTCCTTAAAGCGCTTCAAGGAATCAATAGTTAGATCATCGACCAGAACTTCACCATCACGCAAAATACGTGCCTTTGCATTACGACGGATTGAGCCATCCTTAACGATTGAACCAGCGATATTTCCAGCCTTAGAAGACTTGAATATTTCGCGTACTTCAGCGTTACCAAGAATGATCTCTTCGTACTCTGGCTTTAACAAGCCCTTGAGTGAAAGTTCGATCTCTTCAATTGCGTTATAGATAACTGAGTAGAAGCGAACTTCGACGCCTTCTTGATCAGCATAAATAGCAGTTTGTGGTTCTGGCTTAACGTTAAAGCCAATAACAACAGCTGTTGATGCTGATGCCAAAGTGATGTCGCTCTTGGTGATTGCGCCAACGCCACGGTGAATAACGCGTAGATCAACTTCGGCTCCAACATCGAGTTGCATAAGTGCATCTTCGAGGGCTTCAACCGAACCACTAACGTCACCTTTAAGAATGAGGTTAAGTGTAGAGACCTTTGATTGCTCCATGAAGTCTTCAAGTGAGACTTTCTTACGAGCCTTAGCAAGTTGCGCGTTACGTTCTGCGGCCTGACGCTTTTCGGCAATCTGGCGAGCAGTACGGTCTTCATCAGCAACTAAGAAAGTATCTCCGGCACTTGGCACAGAAGTGAAACCAAGAACCTGCACTGGACGCGATGGACCAGCTTCAGTAACTGCGTTTCCATCTTCATCAAGCATCGCACGAACGCGGCCGAATGAACCACCAGCAACAATTGCGTCACCAATCTTCAAAGTTCCGCGCTGGATTAATACTGTGGCAACTGGGCCGCGACCACGATCGAGGTGCGCTTCAATCGCAACACCGCGAGCATCATCTTTAGCTACTGCGCGCAAATCAATTGCAGCATCAGCTGTAAGCAAGATTGATTCGATCAGTTGATCGATTCCTAGCCCACCCTTGGCTGAAACATCTACGAATAAGGTATCTCCGCCGTATTCTTCAGCGATCAAGTTGTACTCAGTTAATTGTTGGCGGACCTTATCTGGGTTCGCGCCCTCTTTATCAATCTTGTTAACTGCAACCACGATTGGCACATCAGCAGCTTGAGCGTGGTTTAACGCTTCAATGGTCTGCGGCATGATGCCATCGTCAGCTGCAACTACTAGAACCGCGATATCAGTTACTTTCGCACCACGAGCACGCATAGCGGTGAACGCTTCGTGACCTGGTGTGTCAATGAATGTAATTGCGCGATTAATTCCATCGTGATCATGATGAATTTGGTATGCACCAATGTGCTGTGTAATGCCGCCGGCTTCAGTTTTTAGAACTTCAGACTTGCGAATCGCATCAAGCAAACTGGTCTTACCGTGATCAACGTGTCCCATAACAGTTACAACTGGTGGACGAGCAACAAGAAGGTCCGCGTCGAGATCGGCAAGTTCAGCACCTAGATCAATATCGAAGCCTTGTAGCAATTCGCGATCTTCATCTTCGGGGCTAACAATTTGAATGTCATATCCAAGTTGTGCGCCAAGAATCTCGAAAGTATCCGCATCAACAGATTGCGTTGCAGTAACCATTTCACCTAAGTGGAATAGCGCTGCTACTAATGCGGCTGGATCTGCCCCAATTTTGTCGGCAAAGTCAGCCAGAGATGCACCGCG
>JBEINS010000127.1:0-3282 GCA_040377985.1 Candidatus Planktophila sp.
CGTTGAAGCAATCGAAGAAGCAGCTCGCTTGTTAAAGCCAGGTGGAGTAATTCGATTCCTCGAGTTCCAACCAACAGGGGATCCAGCCCGCGATGCCACTGTTTATGAGCATGCTGAGCGCAATAATGAGCCTTATTTCCGAGCCTTATTTGCAACCGATTTAATTAAAGAGTGCGAACGTTTAGGTCTTAAAGATGCCAAGTGGGTTGCCTTCGATGAACGCACTGATGGTTTGAGTCCGCAAGGTTGGCCCGAGCGCGCTGATTGGCATTTCCCATGGTGCGTACTACAAGCAACGAAGGCGGCGTAATGACTCAAGAATTCGACTTCTTCGGAAACCCACAAGTTTCAAAGCTATTTGATCTGATTCTTGAATTGGGAATGGATCTACATGTTGCCAATACTCGAATCAGGGCACTTGAGATGCAACTTGTGCGCAATGGCGATCTAAAGGCTGGCGAGATTGATGCCTTTAGGCCAACAGATTCAGAGAAAATCGTGCTCGATAAAACTCGCGATGAATTCATGGATCGGCTAATGCGCATCATCACAGAAGTTGGTCCATCTGAGCACCCACTTCGTGAGCAATGGGATGCTGCCATTGCTAAGCGAAGTGCAAACGATAAAAAGTAGAAGCAACCATGAGTAGCAGCAATGCGCAGTTGATTTATGCCGCAGCTGTTATCACCATGAATGATGCCAGCGAGATATTTTCACCAGGTTATTTGCGAGTTAAGGATAATTTAATTACCGAAGTAGGCGCTGGCCGCCCAGCTGAAATTGATGGCGATACTGTTCATGATTTCGTTGATGACATTTTGCTACCCTCTTTTGTAAATACCCACCATCATTTAGCTAGCTCATTAATTCAAGGCGCTGAACCAAAACATAAAATGGCAGTAGGCACTGTGCGCGATGGCGCTTGGCTAAAGATGTCAGTTGGCTTAGACCGTGAAGAGTGCCAAGCGGGTGCTTCCCTTGGCTATCTGCAGTTACTAGAAAGCGGAATCACTACAACAACAGATTCACAATCAACTTGGAAAGGGCTATCTAAGTTAGATGGCTCAATCACGGCAGCAGTTAAATCTGGGCTGCGCGTTATCTTCTGTGCGGCCTTTGTTAATAAGACCGAGCTAGTGCCAACCGAGTATCAATTAACGGTTTCTGAGTCCGTGGCCGAGCTAGCTCGCTTGCGCAGTACTTACCAAAACGAGCGTGTAACCATCGAGCCCGAACCACTTTCGTTGCCTCGCGTTACCGATGAGCTAGTTCAAGCCCTACATAAAGAGCGCAACCAGTTAATGGCAATGCATCTGACTTATTCTGAAGAATTCGATCAGTGGGCCCGTAAGGAATATGGCTATCCAGCGCTAGTTCATTTAGACAAACTCGGCGTGCTCGATGAAAAGTCGCTATTGGCACACCCAGTTCACTTTGATGATCTCGAAGTTGGATTAGCTGCCAAGAGCGGGGCATCTGCTGCTTATTGCGCGGTCAGCAATATGCATATGGGCTTAGCAATTCCAGATCTACGCAGATATTCAGAAAAAGGCATTCCAGTTGGACTTGGATTGGATCACCCAAATGGTTCACATGATTTCTTTGAAACTATGAAGACCACAGTGTTAACGCAACGCAGTCTTAATCGTGATCAGGAATCTTTCACACCACTGCGAGCACTTGAAATGGCCACCCGCGATGGCGCTAAAGCTTTAAAACTATTTGATCAAATTGGTTCACTTGAAGTTGGCAAGAAAGCCGACTTACTTGTAATCGATGGCAATTCACCTGAGTTGCAACCACCTGCTGGTTTAATCTCACAAGTTGTAATGGCAGCCAAAGCTAAATGCGTTAAGCATGTGGCAATTGATGGCAAGTGGCACTTATATAACTACAAACATCAAAGTATGAAGCCAAATGAAATCATGGCCCATGCCCGTGAAGTTCAAAAAAGGCTACTTGAATCGGCTGGAATCTATTACGGAGTAAGGGGAGCGCGATGAGTGCATACATTCATAAACCAGAGATCTCACAACAGGTAGTTCTGGCAGGCATTAACTACGCTAAAGAACTTGGCCTAGAAATGTCAGTTGCCATCGCAGATGCTAGTGGAAACTTAGTTTCATTTGCTCGAACCGAGCATGCATCAATGGCTGCTATCGAATCTGTTGCAGCCAAAGCTCGCACCGCTATTTGGTTCGGTCGCCCAACTGCAATAACGGTTGAGGCTGCTGAAAAGCGACCAGTTGTTTACTCCAGCATTATGGGAACTAGTGCCAATAAGTTAGTTCTATCTATGGGCGGGGAACTGCTCTACTTAAATGGTGAAATTGTTGGTGCAGTTGGATCAGCTGGTGCATCAGGCTCTGAAGATATTCAAGTTTCACAACGTTGTGTGGAAATCTGGAACTCACTACATATTTAACCCTCGGCTAACCGCGCTTTAACCATTGCCTGTAGCAATTTAATATCAACTTCCCAGTCATTTGGTACGGCAATCATATTCTTAGTAACCCGGTACTCAGTCAACTTAGGACGGAACTTATCGAGCACATCAGTGCTCCAGGGTGCAATCGAAATATGGTTCTTAGAAACCGAAGCGCCAAACACATAGAAGGTACCCAAGCGCAGCATTGGTTGATTCCACGCAATCACAAGTTCTAGATCTGGATACTTATCTGTAATCGCCTTGATCATCTTCTTAATTGTCTTTGCCTGCGTAGGATCAATGCTCTTGAAATAATGCGCTGGCGTTTCATGTCTATGAGCCGAGATTGAACCTCGTGAATACATAACTAACGCATTGGCATGAGCTTGTGAAAAGCCGTAGTTCTCGCGCAGGTGTGCAATCTGTTCAGGATACTTCTTGCCTTCAAGGGCTGCCATAACCTTGAACCAATATGACATCTTCTCGCCATACTTCTTTTCTATCGCTGGAAAATGCGCCTCGCGACTTGGATCCTTGGTAGCCATGGTCAAAGGTTAATACGTAAGCCTAGGAAGTGGAATTCGTCTCAAGTTATCGGAATTGACTATTGCTATTTGACTTGCTTGAGAGCACCATGGACAAACTTCGAGCGAGAGGTGCCAAATGAAAGTAAGTAGCATCATTAAAGGTAAGCGAGTTGAGACGATTTCTGCCAGTGCCAGTATTCATGATCTCGTCAACTCTTTAAACACACATCATATTGGGGCGCTAGTTGTCTCAAGTGATGGCAAGCGAATCGATGGAATTGTCTCTGAACGCGATGTGGTGCGAGCCATGCCCGGAAAACTAGATCA
>JBEINS010000021.1:0-9582 GCA_040377985.1 Candidatus Planktophila sp.
GCAAAGAAGGCTGCTCCAAAGCGCCGTAAGAAGGCAGCTGCTAAGCCAGCTGCTAAGAAGGCTGCTCCAAAGCGCCGTAAGAAGGCAGCTGCTAAGCCAGCTGCTAAGAAGGCTGCTCCAAAGAAGCGCAAGAAGGCAGCTGCTAAGCCAGCTGCAAAGAAGGCTGCTCCTAAGAAGCGCAAGAAGGCAGCTGCTAAGCCAGCTGCTAAGAAGGCTGCTCCAAAGCGCCGCAAGAAGGCTGCTAAGAAGAAGTAGTCATCAACAATTAAAAATCCCCGCCACTTTATGTGGCGGGGATTTTTTTGTGTAATTTTTCAATCTAACGAGTTACTTAATCTCATCTCTTAAATCATTTCCTACCCGTTCAAATATCTCGGCTAAAACTATTTGATCAGCCTTACTTAATTTATCTACAAATCTTGATCTAACACTTGCCACATGGTCCGGGGCGGCAGCGACAATTGCTTTCCAACCTTTAGCTGTCATAACTGCAAAGAAGCCACGTTTGTCATCTGGGCAAGCTTCGCGCCGAACCCAGCCAGCCTCCTCCATTACCTTCATTCGATGTGAAAGACGGGAGCGCGACAGCATGGCAATTTCGGCTAATTCAGCCATGCGCATCCGGCGATCTGGGGCATCACTTAATTGGGCCAAAATCTCATAATCGGCCATCGATAAATCGTGCCGATCTAAATCAGTATCAAGGGCTTCAATTAATCGCCGGCTGGCAACGATATATCTACGCCAAGCAGCCATCTCAGTTGGGGTTAGCCAATTAGGTTCACCTTTATTGCCTGCGCTGATGGGCTTTTCACCTTGAGGAGATTTTTCTAGTGCCATAGGGTTAAGTGTAGATTAAATGTTGAACTTTCAACTACCTAAAAACCACTCTAAATGCGCGAAGGAAATGATGACTAACCCAACTGCTAAGCCGCTAGATACTGAAAAGCAACCAGCAAGCGGAATCGATAACTCTCATATCGATAACTCATTTCGTCCGCAAGATGATCTCTATCGATACTTCAATGGCACCTGGCTAAAAAACCATGAGATCCCGCAAGATCGCGCATCCGATGGAACCTTTTACACCCTTCACTTAACGGCCGAAGCTCAGGTTCGCGAAATCATTGAGACCGCCAAAGGCGAGGGCAATGCCCAGAAGATTCGCGATTTATATGACTGCTTCTTAGATACCGAAGCAATTGCCAAAGCGGGCATCACTCCCCTGCTGGAAGATCTCGCCGCGATTGATGCAATCCAAACTCGTGATCAATTTATTAAGGTGATGGCAGATCTGGAAATGCGTGGATTAGGTGGTGCGTTTGGGCTCGGAATTTATGGCGATGCTAAAAACTCTGGAATGAATATTGTTTATCTGGGACAAGGCGGGCTATCGCTTCCCGACGAGGCTTACTATCGCGAAGAACAATACGAAGAAATTCGCCAGGCCTTTAAAGTCCATGTGGCCAAGATGTTCGCACTTGCCCAGATAGATGGCGGCGCCGAGTTAGCCGATGCGATTTATGGTCTAGAAGCTCAGATTGCTTCACATCATTTTGATCAAGTTAAAGATCGCGATGTTGAGCTGACCTATAACAAGCTGAGTTTTACCGAACTCTGCGCCCTGGCCCCACATTTTGATTGGGCCACTTGGCTTGAGTACGGCCAGATTCCAAAGTCCGCTTTTGATGAAGTTGTTGTTCAACAACCGCCATTTTTTGCTGGGCTATCTGCGATCCTAGAAAATTTCGACCCTAAGCCTTGGCAGGCATGGATGAAATGGCAGTTGATTTCTGGTGCTGCGGCATATTTGCCAGAGGAATTTGTAAACCAGAACTTTGATTTCTATGCCAAGACTTTGTCGGGCACTCCAGAAATTCGAGTTCGTTGGAAGCGGGCAATCTCCTTTGTCCAAGGCGCACTTGGCGAAGCGATTGGCTCAATTTATGTGCAGCGCCATTTTTCGGCAGGTGGCAAAGTTGCGATGCTAGATCTCGTGGCTAATTTAATTGAGGCCTATCGCGTCAGCATTACTGAGCTTTCCTGGATGAGTCCGGAAACCAAAACTAAAGCTTTAGAAAAGTTAGCTAAGTTCACGCCAAAGATTGGCTATCCCGACAAGTGGCGCGATTACTCGGCGTTAACAATTAAGCGCGATGGCCTCTTTGAAAATATTGGCCGGATCACCAAATTTGCCCGCGATATTGAACTGGCCAAGATTGGAAAACCAGTTGATAAAACGGAATGGCTGATGACCCCGCAGACTGTTAATGCTTATTACCATCCGATCCAAAACGAGATCGTCTTTCCAGCAGCGATCCTGCAGCCACCTTTCTTTAATCTGGCAGTTGATATGGCGGCAAATTACGGAGCCATTGGAACAGTGATCGGCCACGAGATCGGCCATGGCTTTGATGATCAAGGTTCTAAATTCGATGGCGATGGCAACATGATCGATTGGTGGACGCCGAGTGATCGCAGCGAATTTGAAAAACGCGCCAATATGTTGATTAAACAATTCGATGCGCTTTCGCCAGAAGAGACCCCAGATATCCAGGTAAACGGGGCGCTAACGGTCGGAGAAAACATTGGCGACCTTGGTGGGTTAGCAATTGGATTTAAAGCCTATAAATTGGCTCTCAGGGGCGCTCAAGCGCCGGTAATTGATGGGTTAACGGGCGAGCAACGTTTCTTCTTATCTTATGCGCAAGCTTGGCGTGGAAAAGTACGTGCTGAAGAGTTACGTCGTCGTATTGCAACAGATCCGCATTCCCCAAATGAGTTCCGCTGCAACGCCATCGTTGCCAATCTCAAGGACTTTTATGATGCCTTTGAAGTTACCGAAGGCGACAAATTATGGCTGGCCGAAAGCGAGAGAGTAGAGATCTGGTAACTCTGCGACAATACCTTTCATGTCTAGCAATGCGAGCCCCGGTTTCAAGTTCGAGATCGAGAAGTCGGCTGAGAATTCCTTTGCCCGAACTGGCACGCTAACCACCCCAAATGGGGTTGTAGAAACACCTGCCTTCATTCCAGTAGGCACCAAAGCCACAGTTAAATCGGTATTGCCTGAAGCAATGCGCGAACTAGGTGCCCAAGCTCTTCTTTCAAATGCTTATCACCTCTACTTACAGCCAGGTCCAGAAATTCTTGATGCAGCTGGCGGCTTATCAAAGTTCATGAACTGGAATGGACCAACCTTTACCGATAGTGGTGGGTTCCAAGTTTTATCACTGGGTGTGGGCTTTAAGAAAGTCCTAGCGATGGACTCCAAGACTTTTCGCGCCGATGATGTAATTGCTGATAACAAGCAACGTCTAGCTCATGTCGATGACGAAGGTGTTACTTTCAAATCACATTTAAATGGTTCGATGCATCGTTTTACCCCAGAAGTTTCGATGCAGATTCAGCATCAAATTGGCGCTGACGTAATGTTTGCCTTCGATGAATGCACTACTTTGCATAACACTCGCGGCTATCAAGAGCGTGCAATGGATCGAACTTATGCCTGGGCAATTCGTTGTCTAGATGAACATAACCGACTAACAATTGAGCGAGCCGATAAGCCATACCAAGCGCTCTTTGGCGTTATTCAAGGCGCCCAGTATGAAGACTTGCGTCGTAAAGCTGCCAAAGATTTAGGTTCACTTGAATCATCGGGTATTTCATTTGATGGTTTCGGTATTGGTGGAGCGCTAGATAAAGATTCACTGGGCACGATTGTGCAATGGGTAAATAGCGAACTACCCGAAGAAAAACCTAAGCATTTACTTGGCATCGGTGCGCCAGAAGATCTATTTGTGGGGGTTGAAAGCGGTATCGATACCTTCGATTGTGTACTTGCTTCACGAATTGCTCGCTCTAGCGCTGTCTACACAATGACTGGTCGCTATAACTTAACTAATGCCACCTATAAGCGAGATTTCAACCCAATTGATAGTCAATGTGATTGCTACACCTGCACCAACTACACCCGCGCCTATCTAAACCATTTATTCCACGGCAAAGAGATGATTGCCGCCACCCTGGCCACAATTCATAACGAACGTTTTGTAGTGCGGTTAGTTGATCAAATGCGAGCAGCCCTTAAGACCGGCCACTTCTTTGATCTAAAGGATGAATTCATGGGCCGCTTTAAACACAAATCGGGTCAACACCACGACTGATCGGTCTTCTTCATCTAATTAGCTTGCCTAAATCATGAAAAGGGTCTGTGCTTTTGCTACTGCTTCTTCACGTCCACTAGCACTTAATTTTCGATAGATATTGCGTAGGTGAGTCTTCATCGTGTTGTGCGAAATATGTAAGGTCTTGCCGATTGCGGTAATTGGTTTACCTGTCGCTAGCGAACGCAAGACATCTAATTCGCGCTTAGTTAATGGTTGAGTCAGCGCCGCATTCTGGTTGTTCTTGGTATTCATTCGCTGAACTGCTGCGCGTGCTAACTCCTCCAGATACACAGTTGGTCGCTTAGAGGCACTACGGATAATCAATTCCAGAATTGTGGGGTCTTGCCGCAAGAAAGTCTCTTTGGCTCCAACGCGTGCTCCTACATCGAGTCCTACTTTAAGTGAATCCAAAGCCAAGGATTCTTGCTCAATGTTTGCTTCACAACCAATTAAGGCTTTCCAAATCTGTTCGCGAGGACTATCGGAATCCAAAATTTCTGGCACAACTTTTTTCTTCACTTCATTCTTTGATACCGCAGAAAGTGCCTGGCGATATTGATGGGTGAAAATTAGATCTTTAGGCAGACGATTAATAATTTGGCTAGACCGCTCGTAATCCTTTACTGAGAACCTAAGTGCTAACTCATTTATATCAATAATCAAACTTAGGCCATCTTCACCTTTAAACTCAGAGGCAAGTTCCCGGTGATCACGCACGACCGCAAATGCTTCCTCAACTTTGCCCTTCATCATCAATACGCGAGCCAGATAACTTTCGGCCATAAACACCCATGGCCATTGCTGCCATTCTCGTGCGAGTTTTGCCAATTTTTCTAATTCTCTGGTTGCTTTCTCTGCTTCGCAAAATTCTAAATGGCAACGGGCCTTTATGTAGATGACTTCGGTGTAACCAAAGAATCCTGCATATTCATTACGCTGGCCAATTTCCTCAGCTAGCGAAGCCGCATCAAAAGCTTGCAGAAATTCTCCTTCTAGGAATAACTTCATTGCCCGAATTGTCTGCCAGATAAAGAGGTCATCCGGAGAGCTGCTGTCGCTGATAATGTCTTTTACTTCGGCTTCAACCGAATTTAGAATTGTAGGTTCTTCGAAAATAAATGATCGAGCAGCAAGTATTCGCAAGATGCCTAGTCGATCAGATTGCTCAATGGCAGGCTCTGTCATCGGCTCACGAAAAATTACTTCCATTTGGACATCAAATTCAGATAACCGACCTCGACAAAATGCAACATGTGCCAATGCGGAAGCATTAATTCGTTCAATGAATGGAGATAGCGGAGATTCTTTATAAGTAATACGCATCTCTTCAATTAGTTGTACCGTGCGGTCAAATTCAAAGCTAGCCAAGTGCCCCATGATTGTGGCTAGTTCAGCGAATACTTTATTGCGGGTGCTATCTAGCGGCAGATAATTACTCCAAGAGAGAATATTTCTACCCTCACCACGAGTTATTAACTTACGTAATGTCGGCTTAAACATCTTACGTAAGTACTCAGAATCACCGGACTTTATTGCGTGAGATACCGCTAAACCAAATTGATTCCTTAGTTGGAAGATTTCAGAAATAGCAATTTGATTCGCTCGATATTTCTTGCTGTCTGTACGGGCCAGCTCATCAATTACTTCGCGCGCAGTGTTATTGAAAATATAGGTACCTTTTTGACCAGCTGTCAGCATTAAAAAAACACCTTCAGCAGCTAGTTTGTTGAGATTCACTTCATTTGCCGGTTTCTGCATAATTGTTGCAGCTAAATCGAGATCAAAGACTTCAAAACTAGACATGGTGATCAAAAGCTCTTGAGTCTCTTTTGCTAATCTTTCGAATTTGCCGAAAACTAAATTCTTCACCAGACTATCGTCAACTTCTAGCTCGTATTTAATCTCTTCGCCACTTGCAATGATTCCAACTGCTGATGGCCAGCCATGAGTTTGTTGCAAGATTTTATCTAGTTTCTTTTCATTTGTTTCAACACCAGAAACTTGAAGTAAGGATTTAATCTCTTCTTTTGAAAAAATTAAGTCGCCAGCAGTAATTACTGATAGGCGTCCGATACTAGAGAATCGCTTAAGCGAGACTGTGGGCATTATGCGGCGTATTGCGAAAATATGAATATTATCTGGAATCGCATCCATATAAGATTGCGTTACATTTAATTGGTAAGTGAAAGCGTCAACGACATTATCTAGTACTAAGACAATATCCTCATCAAGATCGGCAATAGCCTGAAAAATTGAGGTAACTGTTTTTGCTTCTAGATCTGGCGCGAAATCCGGAAACTCCTGGCGGATCGCACTTATTAAATATGCCGCTAGCCCGATGGAACTATCGGTTTCTGACATCGTGTACCAAATGACTTTTTTCTTACTTTGTTTTGCCCATTCGGCAATTAGCGACGTTTTTCCATATCCAGCCGGCGCTACGACCATGGTGTAGCCAGGGGCTCGGCCATCAATTAACTCAAAAAGGTGGCGTCTAGAAAGGAAATTAGCTGGCAGTTCAGGCGGGCGGATTCGCGAAAGGGTGATACTCGAATCAAGCTGGTTCATAGGGATAGGGTTACTTAGATGGGCGAGAATTGCCATCTCTAACCCCTAAATTGTCGGGGTTAGGTGCTAAATAACCCCGTGGTCTAACCCTGCCACACGCTTAGCGGCGATGATTACTGGTCGACCGTTTTCAAGCTTATGCACGCTGATACGGTCATCAAAGGCGCTGCGTAGTTCGGGTGAGTGAATAACGGATTGTGATTCACCATCTAGTAGAACTCGGCCACTTTGCATGATGATGATTCGCTCTGCATACATAGCGCCCAAAGTGATGTCGTGCATCGTTGAAATGATGGTTACACCAGTTGCCTTAATCTCTTCAACTTTGTTAAGTACTGAAATCTGATGATGTAAATCAAGGGCACTGGTTGGTTCATCAAGCAACATAACTTCTGGTTCTTGAACTAAAGCACGCGCGATTAATACCCGCTGCATTTCACCACCAGAGAGCGTATTTACCAACTGGCTCTGCATGCCTAATAGTTGAGTTGCTTCTAACATCTCATGAACAATACTGCGACTATGTGCACTCTCTTTGCCCCAACCATCTAACTTGGCCCGCCCTAACATCACGTATTCAGCCACACTCATGGCCGCTGGAATAGATGGGCGCTGTGGAACGAAGGCGATGTTGAGTGATTTGTTCTTAGCAATCTCTCGATCGTTATATTTTATCGATCCTGAATATGATTGCATACCAAGCATGGTGCGTAACAGCGTTGTCTTACCTGCGCCGTTAGGGCCAACTAAGCAGCTCCAGGTTCCTTCTGGAATATCCAAATTAATTGATTGCAAAACTTCAGCGTTATCAAACCGCACTGAGAGATTTTCGATATTAATCACTGGCTACCTCGATTGCGAGCTCGTAGAACGAATAAGAAGAATGGTGCACCAACGAATGCGGTTATGACGCCAATAGGTAGCTCTGCTGGAGATAGCAATGTGCGTGCGCCCAGGTCGGCAATTACTAGAAACGCAGCACCAACGAATGCAATTGAAAGTAGTGAACGGTTTGTGGCCCGCTTGGTTAGCCCTCTAACTAGGTGCGGAACCACGATTCCAACGAACCCGATTAGACCACTGGCAGATACTGCTGTAGCGGTAGCCAAAGTCGCTGCTGCAACAGCAATCAGGCGGATTTTCTGAGGTGAAACCCCTAAGGAATAGGCCTCTTCATCACTTAGCATCAGCGCATCAAGGACTTTGGAAATACGGATTAATACGAATAAGGCGATGAGAATATAAAAGCCAGCCCACTTAACTACATCCCAATTGGCAACTGTTAGCTCTCCCAGAATCCAGGAATACACCGGACGCAAGGCGGCGCTATTGCGCTGTTGCAAATAAGTTTGAAAAGCCGTAGCAAAAGAGCCAACTGCAATACCGGCCAATAACAATGTGCTGGGATCGGCAAATAATCGACCTGCAACTAAGAAAGTTGCAGCCACTGCAAGCACGCCACCTAAGAATGCAAAGATTGGCAAGAGGGCATGCAGGTCTCCGCCCCCGTTGGTAATTGCAATCGTGGCACCTAACCCGGCGCCTGATGCTACGCCGAGTAAATATGGATCAGCTAGTGGGTTTCTAAAAACACTTTGATAAACCGCACCACTTGTTGCAAGGGCTGCACCAACTAGCGCACCTAAAACAACTCGAGGTAAACGCAACTCAAGTAACAAGGTGCGGTCTTCATTTTCTAAGCCGTTAGGTAGCCCCAATAAAGTTCTGATGATTGATCCGAAATTTAAATTAACTGGGCCAAAGCCCACGCCAAGTAAACAAGCAATCAGTAACGCCACGGCAGCGCTGGCAGTAATCTGCCAACGCCACACGCGATCGATCTGATTCTTCTTCATTTACTTACTTCTTCACCTTTGCAAGGCAAGCAGCCACATAGCGATAGAAATCAACAAGTCGTGGCCCCCATCTTGAAGGAATGTCATTTGGTAGCGCAAAAACATTCTTCTTGGTAACAGCTGTAATGCCAGACCAACCAGCGCGTGCCTTTACCGTAGCTGCACTTTCGCCATATTCAGCATCTGCCAAGAAAATTACATCTGGATCAGTCTTTAATAAATATTCAGCCGATAGTTGCGGATAGCCGTAAGAATCAGCCCCAGCAGCCTTATCTGCGATATTAATCAGACCAAAGTCCTTATAGACCTTGCCGATGAAAGTATCGGAAGTAACTGAATAAAGCGTGTTATCGAGCTCATGGAAGAAAGTTATCTTGACGGTTTTTTTGGTTCGGTTGATAATCGACTTAATTAGCGCTGCCATTTTGAAAGTTACTTTCTTGGCCTCTGAGGTGCGATCAGTAACTGCGCCAAGCACTTCAATCTCCTTATATGCCTGGGCTAAGGTCTCTGGTGCTTTTTCCATCAATACCGGGATCTTTAATTTCTCGAGTGCTTCTTTGACTACCAAAGATTTCATGGCATCAACGGACAAGACAACCAGATCTGGCTTAAGTGCAACGATTGCTTCAACATTTGGCTCAAATGCACTCAGCTCAGTAATCGGAGCTGACTTGGGAAAATTAGAAAGTGAGTCAACAGCCAAAACTTGTTTGCCGGCGCCGATTTCAAATAGTGATTCAGTCGCACTTGGCGAAAGGGAAATAATGCGAGTTGGTTTCTTGGCAATTGTTGTTGAGTATCCACCAGATGAAATTGTTAGTGGATATTTTGTAGCTGTACTTGCCGCGTTTATTGGTGCAAGCGGGGCAAGTAACAACGCTGTGACCAAAAGTGCAGTCGGTCGAGTAAACCTTTTAAACATAAAAATACTCCCTCAAGATATTTGAGGGAGAAAGGGGGCAATTAAACGAATGGTTCCGCGTAAA
>JBEINS010000194.1:0-1883 GCA_040377985.1 Candidatus Planktophila sp.
AACTTGGGTAATCGTTAATTTGCCTAGACGCTCGGCCAATCGTTCGGCTTGTTCTTGACCGGACTTTGATAGATTCACATTAGGCAATTGACCAGAGAGAACACCGGCGGCATTGGCAGTGGAATGAGCATGTCGGATCAAAACAATTTTTGGCACCCTGAAAGGTTATCGCAGTAATTCGGCCCTTGCCTTGCTAGGTTTGCGCCATGGAACTTAGGCGTGCTGGCGATAGCGGCTTATCTCTATCTCGTTTAGGTCTCGGAACTATGACTTGGGGCCGAGACACCGATGAGCATGAGGCCGCAGATCAGATGCGAGCGTATTTAGATGCCGGTGGAAATTTCATTGATACCGCGGCCGTTTATGGCGATGGCGATAGCGAACGAGTAATCGGTGGGCTGGCTGGTTCACTTTTTAAACGCGAGGAAATTGTTTTAGCGACTAAAGCCGGAATAACTTTTCCAGGTGGAATCCGAACTGTAAATAATTCACGCGCCGCCTTGATGGCTGAATTAGATAATTCACTAGCTCGGCTCGGTACTGACTATGTAGATTTATGGCAGATCCATACTTGGGATAGTGAGAATCCAATCTCTGATGCACTCTCTGCTCTGGATTGGGCATATAACTCAGGACGCGCTCGTTATGTTGGAATCTCGAACTTTTCTGGTTGGCAGACAGCTCATTGTGTGACACGTCAAAGTAACCAAGGCGGCAAAGCGCCGATTGCCTCGATTCAATCGGAGTATTCACTTCTAAATCGCGAGGTTGAGCGCGAAATCATTCCAGCAGCGCAAGCTCTAGGTTTCGGTTTTCTACCATGGTCACCATTGGGTCGTGGTGTGCTAACCGGAAAATATCGCAATGGCTTGCCTAGTGATTCGCGCGGAGCAAGTGCGCATTTTGCTGGTTTCGTAGAACCATATTTAGATGCTCGCTCAGCACGCATTGTTGAAGCGGTTTGCGTAGCAGCCGACGGCCTGGGTTACTCGCCGCTAGAAGTTTCACTTGCTTGGGTACGAGATGCACCTGGTGTAACAAGTGCAATTGTTGGCGCGCGCACTGGCGCTCAACTTCGCGGGATTTTAACTTCAGAACAAATCAGTCTGCCAGATGTTGTTCGTGAAGCACTGAGTGAGGTATCAGCAGTTCTTTAAAAAACGTTCCATCATGTGAACGCCAGCTTTCAAACCATCAATCGGGACTCGCTCGTCAACCCCGTGAAATAGCGAAAAGAAATCTAATTCTGGTGGCAACTTTAAGGGTCCAAATCCGTAACCGATTATTCCCAACTCTGAAAGCGCTTTGTTGTCGGTGCCGCCACTCATCATGTACGGAACTGCAATGGCATCAGGATCTTCAGCCATTAAAGCTTGCACCATTGCCTCGACCAGATCGCCACTGAAGTCGGCTTCTAGCGATATGTCATGAGTCAGCGTTTCTATTTCAATATCTGGTCCGACTATCTCACGAATAGTTTGATTGAACTCATCTTCATATCCTGGTAAGAATCGACCGTCCACAACGGCAGAGGCTGTTTGTGGAATGACATTTGCTTTGTAACCCGATGACAACATCGTTGGATTAGCTGTGTTTTGTAGCGTCGCACCGAACATCTTGGCGGCCGGACCGAATTCTTCCAGAAGTGGGCGAAAATCTGCTTCGTCATATTTCTTACCAGTTAATTTCGCGACATTTGCAAAGAGTGACTTTACCGTTGCGGTGTAAAGCTGTGGCCATACGTGATTTCCCAATTTCGCAACTGCCTCACCGAGTGCAGTAAGCGAATTATCCTTATTGATCATAGATCCGTGTCCGGCAGTTCCCTTGGCAGTTAACTTAAACCAATGAATTCCCTTTTGCGCAGTCTCAATAATGTACAT
>JBEINS010000143.1:0-3016 GCA_040377985.1 Candidatus Planktophila sp.
GCGCACTTGGCGCACAAGCAATGGGCGATATTCGTGCTTGGGGTTTAGATTCAGCAGTACCGGCTGCATTCCTTGGCTTAGTTTGGCCGCGACTTAAAACAAATAGTGATCGAGCGCTAGCAATTGGTTGCGCCATATTTGCAATAGCAATGACCCCGATCTTGCCGGCCGGTCTACCGATTATCGCAACAGCATTCATTGCAGTGGCTGTGGGGCTACGCAAGTGAATCAATATTGGATCGCCGTAATCGGCACTAGCGCAATTGCATTCGCCTTGAAATACAGTGGCCACTCAGTTCCGGAAAAGTGGTTATCTCACCCGAAAATTCAGAAGATAAATACCTTAATTCCAATTGCTTTGTTAAGCGCACTTGTCGCGGTGCAAACATTTACGGAGAAAAGTAGGTTAATGATTGATCACCGTTTGCTTGGGCTATCAGTCGCGATTCTGGCGCTACTACTGAAAGCACCTTTCCCAGTTGTTGTTCTTTCAGCGGCGCTTAGTTCAGCACTGATATATAACTTAAATAATTGACCTTAGATTATTGAGAGGGACTTTAACTTCTCAGTAAGAGCGATATCTGATGGCTCAGTTAAATGAGTGCCATCTTGGAAAACAATTACCGGAATTGACTTAGCGCCACCATTGATTTCGATGACTTTGTCAGCCGCAGTTAAATCTGCTTCGACATCAATCTTGGTCCATTCGACGCCTAGTTCATTTAGTAAGCGTTCAGAACGACGGCAATCGCCACACCAGTCAGCGCCATACATAACAATCTGATCTTTAGACATTTGTGGATCCCCTTACATGAACTTATCTAGGCCATGTGTTAGGCCTGGAACTTTTACAACGCTACGAACACCTAATAGAACACCTGGCATAAAACCGGCACGATCAATTGAGTCATGGCGAATAGTTAGGGTTTCACCTAAACCGCCCAAGATTACTTCTTGATGTGCAACTAAGCCGCGAACTCGTACTGAGTGAACTGGTACATCGCCCACCATTGCGCCTCGTGCACCATCTAGTGCGGTGTGAGTTGCATCTGGCATCGCAGCTAAACCAGCGTCTTTACGAGCTTCACTCATTAGCTGCGCTGTGCGTGCTGCAGTACCACTTGGCGCATCAACTTTTGCTGGGTGGTGTAGCTCAACAATTTCAGCTGATTCAAAGTAGCGCGCGGCTTTTGCTGCAAATTCCATCATCAGTACTGCGCCAATTGCAAAGTTAGGCGCAATCAAAACACCAACTTTAGGATGTGCCTTTAAGTCTGCAGTTAGCTTTGCGATCTTGGCATCATCAAAACCTGTTGTGCCGACCACCGCGTTAATATCGTTTGCAATTAAGAAATCTAAATTGGCCATCACTGAATCTGGCGTAGTGAAATCAACAACTACTTCGGCGCCGTGCTTAATTAGTTCATCAAGTGAATCACCAAGATCAAGGGCAGCAACTAACTCGAGGCCATCGGCTTCGGTAACAGCGCGCACAACTTCAGCGCCCATGCGACCTTTAGCGCCTAGAACACCTACTTTGATCATTTCGATCCCCCATTGCGAAGTACTTTTTCAAATTTACGAAGATCCTTATGTGGACCCACTACGGCAAGCGTAGGCGATTTGATCAAGAACTCGCTGGCAACAGCCCGTACTTCCTCAGGCGTTACGCGGGCAATTGATTTCAAAATCTCATCAAAACTCATAATTTCGCCATAAACGATCTCACTTTTACCGATACGGCTCATGCGAGAGCCAGTATCTTCTTGGCTTAAGACCAGCGACCCTCGTACAGCGCCTTTAGCTCGCTCAATTTCCTCGTGAGTAAGACCGTGATCGACTACATCAGTTAGAACTTCTTGAATAATTTCAATTACTTCAACTGACTTAGCCGGATTACAACCGGCATAGAAACCAAGTACACCGGTGCCAGCAAATTGTTGGGCGTAGGCATAAACCGAATAGGCCAGCCCGCGCTTCTCGCGAATCTCTTGGAAAAGACGAGATGACATTCCGCCACCCAATGCAGATGCCATAACGCCCATTGCAAATCGACGTTCATCGCTACGCGCAACGCCTTCGAGACCATAGAACATATGGGATTGCTCAGTCTTGCGATAAATACTGCCGACTGCTTGCTGATTGCGTGGTTTAACTAAAGTGTTTTCGCGCAGTACTGGCGCGGCATGGTTATCTAAGTAGCCATCGCGAGAAAGGGCTTTTTCAATCGCCGCAACAACTTTCTTGTGCTTAATGTTTCCAGCAACTGCGACAACTAGATTCTCGGGTAGATACTTCTTCTTGTAATAATTAAAAACCGTATTGCGGCTCATGCCTTTTATTGATTCAACGGTTCCCAGAATTGGTCGGCCTACTGGAATATCACCGTAATAAGTATCGCTAAATAGATCATGAACTAGATCGCTCGGGTCGTCATCGCGCATGGCAATTTCTTCGAGAACTACCTTGCGCTCGGCATCAACATCGGCCGCAGTCACAAGGGAAGAAGTAATTAAGTCAGCTAACACTTCAATGGCCATCGGCAAATCGTTATCGATTACCCGAGCATAAAAGCAGGTGTATTCCTTGCTGGTAAAAGCGTTCATCTCGCCGCCAACAGCTTCGATCGAAGAAGAAATCTCCATGGCTGTGCGCGTTGAGGTGCCTTTGAAAAGTAAATGCTCTAGAAAGTGAGAAGCCCCAGCAGTTGCTGGGGTTTCGTCACGTGATCCTATGTTGATCCAGATTCCGACCGCGGCGCTGCGTACCGAAGATACTTCTTCAGTAACGATACGCAGACCGCTAGGTAGAACTGTTCTACGTACTGACATTATTCGGCGCTTGGAACGCTTCCGTCTTCAAGAACTGGAACTAGTGAAAGCTTGCCCTTAGGGTCAATCTCACCGATCTCAACTTGAATCTTGTCGCCAACCTTCATGACTTCTTCCAAGTTCTCAATGCGCTTTCCGCCATGCATCTTGCGAATCTGAGATACGTGGAGCAAGCCATCTTTACC
>JBEINS010000186.1:0-2001 GCA_040377985.1 Candidatus Planktophila sp.
GCTACCTGCACAAAGTTAAAAGCCACCTCGATCGTTAAAGGTAAGAAATTTACCTGCATTAAAAGTGGCAAGAAATTAGTTTGGGACAAAGGCGTAACAGTTAAAGCTTTGGTTACTAAACCATCACCGACTCCGAATAGCTCGACACAAGTAATTACTTGCCCAAAGTTGGATTCGGCTGACCAAGCTGGAATTTCACAAATTAGAGCAAATGCTCTTATTGGCATGAGTGAATCTCAAGCTGAAGAATGTGCAAATTCACTTAACTGGGGCTATCGAGTAGGGCAGCGTGATAGCGAGATGTTTGCAACGACTAGGGACTATCGACTTGATCGAGTAACGGTGACAGTGATGCTAGGCGTAGTCACACGCGTAGATGTTGGCTAATTGAACTAGTAATCCAGAAATTCGAGCCTATTTCCCTAGGGGTTGTCCCTATTTTGCCCTAAAATTAAAGGGTCGTTAAGGGTTGCTATCAGGCACCTTAAGAATTTGCCAAGGGGCCGAAATGAAGCGCTTTGCCCAGAAGAAGTTTCGACTTTCGGTCGTAGCTTTTCTCTCATCATTTTTGATGTTGGGCTCTTCGGCGCATTCTGAAGCACTAAATCTTGGTGCAAAAGCTAAATACATAATTTCGATTAATCCTGCTGCCCGCGCAGCCGTTGAAACGGCAATTACAAATGCAGGCGGCAAGATTAATACTAAATATAACTATGTATTCGATGGATATGCAGTCGAACTACCTACGCTAGTTGTTTCACTTATCAAAAAAGTCCCGAATATTTTATCCCTTGAATTAGATCAAACCGCAGTTGGTTTAGCCGAGCAAACACCAGCTCCATCTTGGGGCCTTGATCGAATCGATCAACGTGAACGAGTTGGTTTAACGGGTTCAGTAAGTTCATATGGATATCGCAGTGCCGGAGCTGGTGCCACAATTTATATTGGCGATTCTGGAATTTACCCACACTCTGACTTTGGTACTCGGCTTTCCAATTCTGGATTCTCAGCAATTGCTGATGGAAATGGCACCGTCGACTGCAATGGTCACGGAACCCACGTTGCTTCAACTGCAGCGGGAACCACATTTGGCGTTGCTAATAATGCGACCTTGGTTCCGGTGCTAATATTGAACTGCGCTGGCAGTGGGCAGTATTCACAAGTTATAGCTGGTCTAGATTGGATTTTAAGTCCACAGAATCCGAACTCAAAGAGTAATGCAGTACTTAATCTTTCTATTGGTGGCCCAAGTTCTGCTGCCTTAAATTCAGCAATTCAAAGATTGACTAATGCCGGCATTACAGTTGTTGCTGCCGCGGGTAATGAATACACCGATGCGTGTACTCGTTCTCCAGCTGGGGCACCTAGTGCCATTACGGTTGGCGCGACATCGCTAAATGAAACCCCCGCATCCTTCTCGAATTCTGGAAGTTGCGTAGATATCAACGCACCAGGTGTAAGCATTACTGGCGCATGGATTGGTTCAGCTACAGCCACAAACACAATTAGCGGCACCTCTATGGCAGCGCCCCATGTTGCCGGTGCAGCTGCAGTTTATTTAGGGCTATCGGGCGCATCAGTTTCAGGAGTTGCCTCGTTTCTTAGTTCTGAATCAACTAAAAATGCCCTTACTGGATTAAAGCCAAACACCGTAAATAACTTACTTTACGTTTCACCTACTGATGGGGAAGCGCCAGTTGTAACACCACCGCCGGTTGTTGTGCCACCGGTTGTTGCGCCAACAGTTTCTCTAAATAAAATCACTGACATAACTCATGAGAGCGCCAATTTTGCGATTGATGTTAATCCTGGCTTTGCTCCAACCGCACTTGGTTTTGAATATTCCTTAGATTCAACTTTCACTACTGGCGTATTAACGGCTTCGGTTAATCCAGGAACAGTAAATGGCGGCACTACAACTACAGCAGCGGTATCGCTAACAGGTTTGACGTCTTTGAAAAACTACTCATTCCGAATTTCAGCAACTAATGAATCAGGAAA
>JBEINS010000113.1:0-3675 GCA_040377985.1 Candidatus Planktophila sp.
TGGACTCGCAAAAGCAAAGATAATTCCAGTCGGCATGCCTTGGCAGGAAAGTGGCGAAAGTCTGCAAAGTCTGGGTCGCACCGATTTAGGCGACAGTATTGATACCGCAGGTCGTAATGCTGATTCCCGCTCTGACTTTGATTCTATTTATGGAAACTGGGAGAGCATCTCAGAAAAACTAAAGTCCTTAGATACTTCTAGCTCTGTGTTTATCAAGTCATCCTTCGTAGCAGCCCTCTCAAAAATTGTGGAAAATCCACGTTCAATAAGCAGAGAAGAGGCACTGACTCTTTTTGCAGCAGATGGCCCTGAACTTGAGCTATTAGTAAAGGCTGCAGATGAGAAGCGCGCCGAACTAGTTGGCGATGATGTTACCTATGTAGTTAATCGAAATATCAACTTCACCAATGTTTGTTATACCGGCTGCCGATTCTGTGCTTTTGCCCAACGCAAAACAGATGCAGATTCCTATCTGTTATCTATCGATGAAATTAAATCTAGAGTCAATGAAGCCTGGCTACTAGGGGCAAATGAAGTATGCATGCAGGCCGGTATCCACCCGGACTTACCTGGTGATATTTACTTTGAAGTTGCGAAAGCAGTTAAAGAAGTCGCGCCAGAGATGCATATCCATGCTTTCTCGCCGATGGAAATCTTTAGCGGCGCGATTAAACTTGGCATTAGTTATAAAGAATGGCTAGAGCGAGCTAAAGCTGCTGGTCTTGGCACAATTCCTGGCACAGCTGCTGAAATTTTAGATGATGAGATTCGCTGGATTCTGACAAAAGGAAAGTTGCCCGCAAAAGCTTGGTTAGAAATTGTGCGCGAAGCACATCTACATGGAATCAAATCATCAGCCACCATGATGTATGGCCACGTTGATAATGAATCACATTGGTATGACCACATACTCACCATTAGAAATCTGCAAGACGAGACAGGTGGATTTACTGAATTCGTACCGCTGCCATTTGTGCATTACTCATCACCAATTTATTTAGCAGGCGTTGCCAGACCTGGCCCAACAATTCGCGAAAATCGAGTTGTCCATGCAATGGCTAGATTGTTATTAGCTGGATCAATAAATAACATTCAATGTTCTTGGGTGAAGTTAGGTTTAAATGGGCCCGATGGAGTTCTCTCATTATTAGCTGGTGGCGTGAATGACATCGGCGGCACCTTGATGGAGGAAACTATTAGTCGCATGGCGGGCAGCACTAATGGCTCACTTCGCTCAGTTGCTGAGCTAGAAGAGATTGCGCAGTTAGCAGGCCGCCCTGCACGCCAACGAACTACAACTTATGGCTCAGTTTCAGCCGATCGCGAAGCCATCTCTCGCCGTGCTAACGTTAAGCAATTGTTTCCGGGGTCGGTGTAATTCCGAACCGGCAGTGAAAGTCTGCGACCCGAACGCATCCAGCGCTCGGTGGACTTGGTGTAATTCCAAGACCGACGGTTAAAGTCCGGATGAGAGGAAACATTATTTAGGTGGGCTAACCATGCCTGCCTAGGTTTGGCGCTCAGAAAAAATCTGAGCGCGCATTAAGCACCCCGGAAATCGCTACTAAAGATTTCTAAGGGAGGTGCACCATTAGCGAGTTAGATATTTCAATGCTCAAGCGAGCTAATGAATTAGCCTGCCTTGGCCTCGGTTTAACTGGATCAAATCCAATTGTTGGTGCTGTTGTGGTCAGCCCAGCCGGTGTAATTATCGGTGAAGGCTTTCATAAGAGTGGGCCGCATGCCGAAGTTGTTGCTCTCGAACAAGCTGGCCAGTCGGCAAAAGGCGCAACGTTATTTGTAACGCTAGAACCTTGTAACCATCACGGTAAAACTGGGCCATGCACTGAAGCGATCATTAAATCAGGCATCTCTAAAGTTGTTTATGCAGTGCGCGACCCTAACCCGTTAGCAAGTGGGGGAGCCAAAGCGCTTGAAACTGCTGGCATAGAAGTTGTTTTCAATGGCCAAGTTGCCGAGATTGCTCAAAGCAATCGAGCCTGGCTACATAAAATTAAAAGCAACCGCCCTTATTTCATTTGGAAAATTGCAACAACGCTGGACGGCCGAACAGCTGCTGTAGATGGCAGTTCAAAGTGGATTACCGGCGAAGAATCACGCGCAGAAGTTAGCCAGCTACGTTTGCAGAGCAGCGCAATTTTAATTGGCACCGCAACGGCACTAGCCGATAATCCAAATCTGATTCCTAGAGATTCAGAAAGAACAAAGCAAAAGAATCCAGTCAGAATAGTGATGGGGTTACGCGACATCCCAAGTGAGTTCAATCTGCATAATGATGCCGCCGAGACTGTATTCCTGCGCAGTCATGATTTTTCAGATCTCTTGAAGCTTTGCGCTGAGCGCGACTTCAACCAAGTCTTTGTTGAATCAGGTAGTGAATTAGGAACTGCTTTATTAAAAGCTGAGCTAATTGACGAATTAATCATTTTCCAAGCTGCCAGCTTGCTCGGTTCAGGCTTGTCCTTCATTGGTGATCTGGGAGTTACCAATATCAAGGAAAAAATGGACTTTTTGATCAGGGATGTTGCGCAATTCGGTAATGATTTAAAAATCACGCTAACCAAGGAAACGGGGATCTAAATGTTTACTGGTTTAGTTGAAAGCTTAGGCAAAGTAGCAAGCATCGCAATTGCTACCGACTCTGCCGTAATCAGTTTTGAATCAGTGCCATTTGCCGATCAGTTAAATACTGGAGATTCAGTATCAGTAAACGGCACCTGTCTAACTGTGACAAAGCTTGGGAGCGAGTCATTTTCAGTTGATGTGATGACGCAAACCCTAAAACTTACCTCCTTGCAGAATCTGCAAAAAGGCGACGCCGTAAATCTTGAACGAGCAGCCCTAGTTAGCTCTCGCCTAGGTGGTCATATCGTTCAAGGTCATATTGATGGCACTGGCTCTATCGCGCTATTAGCACCAGGTGAAAAGTGGTTACAGATGGATATTCAGTTCCCAGGTGAACTTATGAAATATGTAGTTCCACAAGGATCAGTCTGTATCGACGGCGTTTCACTAACCGTTGGTTCCGTAGCAGATGATTTAAATCAGATTACGGTCTGGCTGATTCCAGAGACTCTGGCGAAGACTAATTTGTCCGCCAAGAAACCTGGCGATTTAGTAAATATCGAAGTAGATGTTCTAGCCAAATATGTCGAACGACTAACTAAAAGAGATAACTAAAATGGATAGAACTATGACGAATATTGCCGAAGCGGTAGAGATCTTTGCCCAAGGCAAATTCCTCATCGTGATCGATGATGAAAATCGTGAAAACGAAGGTGATTTGATTATCTCTGGTGAGAAAATAACTGATCAAGATATGGCTTTCCTGATCCGCCACACATCAGGAATTATCTGTTCGGCAATTAGCGCTAAACGAGCTAAAGAACTTAATTTGCCGATCATGGTTAGCGAAAATGAAGATCTACGTCGTACTGCATTTACGGTTTCAATTGATGCCAAAGCCGGCTTAACAACTGGTATTAGCGCTACAGAGCGAGCAAATACCGTGCGTAAGCTGGCATCCGTTAAGAGTCAGGCGTCAGATTTCATTCGCCCGGGCCATGTGTTTCCTTTAATTGCTCACCCAGCAGGTTTAGCCGGCCGAAGTGGTCATACTGAAGCGGGCCTCGCACTTTGCCAACTAGCTAACCA